>JAWLEL010000091.1:0-8356 GCA_041686165.1 Lentibacter sp. | reverse complement strand
ATGGAAATGGCGCAGGCGCATCGGCGGCTGGGCAGCGAGGTGACCGTGATCGAGGGCATGAAAGCGCTGGGCAAGGACGATCCGGAGGCGGCTGCCGTTCTGCTGGAACAGTTGCGCGGTGAGGGGATCGCCATCGAGGAGAATGCTCTCGCCGCCGAGATTCGCGGACAGGCCGGGGCAATCGAAGTCGAGGCCAAGGATGGCCGTGTCTTCAAGGGAACGCACCTGCTGATGGCCGTGGGACGCCGCGCGAATATCGACAAGCTCAATCTCGAAGCGGCGGGGATCGACACGGAAAACGGCGCGATCAAGGTCGATAACGCGCTCAAGACATCCAACCGCAAGGTCTATGCCATCGGTGATGTCACGGGTGGGCTGCAATTCACGCATGTGGCGGGCTATCATGCGGGTGTCATCATCCGCTCGGCGCTCTTTGCCTTGCCGTCGACGGCGGGCACGGCGCATATCCCCTGGGCGACCTATACTGCACCGGAACTTGCGCAAGTGGGAATGACGGAGGCTGAGGCCCGTGAAGCCTGTGGCGACAAGCTGGAGGTCGTCCGCATCGATTACACCGGCAATGACCGCGCGATCGCTGAAGGGCAGACCACGGGGTTTGCCAAGGTCATGGTCGTGAAAGGGCGCCCGGTGGGCGCGACTATCGTCGGGCATATGGCGGGCGAGTTGATCAATACATGGGCGCTCGCGCTGGCAAACAACATGAAGATGAGCCAGATCGCCGCCATGGTCGCGCCCTATCCGACCGTAGGCGAGATCAACAAGCGGCTTGCAGGCGCCTATTTCTCTCCGCGGCTGTTTCAGAGTAAGGTGGTGAAAAGGGTTGTCGGTGCCGTGCAGCGCTGGCTTCCGTAAGGGGTAGGCTGAATGCTCAATACGCTTTCGGGGCGCTTTCTGATCTTGACGATCATTTTCGTCATGCTGGCCGAGGTCCTGATTTTCGTGCCCTCTATCGCCCGGTTTCGCGAGGATTTTTTGCTGAGCCGGCTGGAACGGGGGCAGATCGCCTCCCTCGCGCTTCTGGCCGATGACATGATCGACGCCTCGCTCGAGGAAGAACTTCTGCTCAATGCGGAGGTGTTCAACGTCGTGTTGCGGCGTGACGAGGCCCGTCAGCTCATCCTCTCGGCTCCGATGCCACAGGCGATCCATGAGACCTATGACCTGCGCGATCCGGGCGCGTTCACGCTCATCCGCGATGCGATGAAGCGGCTGTTCGACCCCGAGCCACGCGTGATCCGCGTGATCGGGAACCCGGTTCGCGAGGCAGGGCTCCTGATCGAGGTGTCGATGGAAACGCAAGGCCTGCGCGCCGCCATGATCGACTACGGCGTGCGTATCCTCATCCTGTCGGCAGTTATCTCCGTTTTCACCGCAGTGCTGCTCTTCCTCGCCGTCCGCATGCTGCTCGTGAAGCCGATCAAACGGGTGGTGGGCGACATACAAACCTATGCGGCCAACCCGGAGGATGCGCGGCGCATCATCGAGCCCTCGGCCTCTGTCTCGGAGCTGCGCGAGGCCGAAGAAGCGCTGAAATCACTAGAGAAGCAGCTCACCAGCGCATTGAAGCAGAAGGAACGGCTTGCACAGCTCGGCTCGGCCGTGGCCAAGATCAGCCACGATCTGCGAAATATACTCACGTCGGCGCAGCTATTCACCGACCGGATCGAGATGAGCGAGGATCCGGCGGTAAAGCGGATGGCGCCGAAGCTTGTCGGCTCTATCACGCGTGCGGTGAACCTCTGTGAGAACACACTGGCATTCGGCAAGGCCGAGGAGCCCGCTCCGCGCCTCAGCAGGGTCTCGCTCGGAGAGGTCGTTGAAGACGTGATCGCGGCTGAGAAGCTGGCGGGCGGGTCCGCGGACCTTACCTTTCGGCGTGACATTCCGGCGGGTTTCGAGCTGATGGTGGACCCTGAGCAGCTTTACCGAGTTCTCGGCAACCTGGTGCGCAACGCGCGGCAGGCGATCGTTGCGTCGGGCGAGCATGGAGAGATCAGCTTGTCCGCGCGCGAGCAGGACGGTTGGGTCGAGATCGCCGTGAGCGACACCGGACCCGGCCTGCCCGAGAAAGCGCGCAAGCACCTCTTTGAAGCCTTTCATGGCGGTACGCGCAAGGAGGGCTCGGGGCTTGGTCTGGCTATTGCGGACGAGCTGGTGCGTGGGCATGGCGGCGAGCTTGTCCTTGACCGGAGCGACCAGTCCGGCACGCGCTTTACCATCCACCTTGAGAAACCGTGAGCAGAGCAATCACAGGCCTGATTGCCATCTTTAGGACGGCTCCGGTTTTTGTCGGAGAGGCAAAAAACTTGCTTGCAATGCAGCGCGCCAAGGCCTAAACGCTGCCCCTGACGGACCGATAGCTCAGCTGGATAGAGTACCTGACTACGAATCAGGGGGTCGGGGGTTCGAATCCTCCTCGGTCCGCCAATTACCATTGAACCCATTGATAAAAATGGCCATCAGGCCACATTACGACATATTGCGCCCTACATAGCAAAAACGCCAGACGAGACTTTGCGCGGAGATGACCTCTTGTTGCTGCTTTGGCATTGAGGCAAACTTCTTTCCTCGTCGGTCCAGGATTGGTTTGCGTTGGGTTGCATGTCTCATCTGCGCACCCCTGTCCTGCAGTGATCAGAAGCTCAGCGTGGCGGCTCCGGCCTTGATGCGAGCATGCAGGGCGCTCGCCCCGACGATCTCGACGCCATCGATCAGGTCTTCCTGCGTGTAGCCGCGTGCCTTTATGCAGGGCGGGCAGGCCCAGAGCGTGCCGCCACGCGCCAGGAAATCCGCGACAAGATCGCCAAGCGGCTCCATCGGATGCGCATGGACCAGATCGGCGGCTCCGCGCCGCACGAGGTCAACCGCATCGGCGGTCAGGAAGACCGAGGTGCGCAGCCCCGCGGTCAACCCTCCGTTGACAACGGTGAAGCCGACCGACGCCTTTTCGTCCGTCGGGCTGTGGCTCATGAGGGCCACGATTTCTTCTGTCATGTCCTATTTCCTTTCGTTGATTTGCGATGTGTCACCGTACGTCCAGCGTGTCGGCGACCAACTGTTCGAAGGCCGGGGTGCCAGTCTCTGCGGCGCTTTCCAAGCTTGGCGCATTGGACAGCTCGGTCATGAAGCTCAGGTCCAGCATCGACATCTGCGTGCTGCCGTCCTCAATCTCGTAGAAGGCCATATTGCCGCATGGCATCATCGCCATGACATGCAGGCCCGCCTCCACAATGTCGGGACCGAGCGGCAGGTAACAGACCTTGAGCGCTGTCACGGCACCGCCCGCCAGCCCGAACTCTGCGAGGAAGAGCCAATCCTCCTCGGCCTCGACCCGGTCGCGGACTGCGGCGACGGCATCGGCGCGATCCATATCGAGATCATGGGTGATGAACATCTCGTCAGCCGCTGCGGCTCCGGCAGCAAGACCCAAGGCCGTGGCAAGACCCGTCAATGTTGCGTGTCGCATCCAACCTGTTCCTCCGTGTTGCGTGGTGCTCATGTCATACTGGGACGCCGCTGTGTTTGGGCAAGGCCCCCATGGTATCAAGGTTATGCGATGCTGCATTTTCATGCTTGGCGGTTTCATCGCTATTTCTTGATGATTTTCTGACGACAGATGTGCTCCAACGCCATTGCACGGCGCAAGTTCGACCCTCACGCACAAGAATCCCCCGAAAACACCCACAAAACCATCAAGTTTCGCGAGCGAAGTCAGGCTAAAATTTCCTCCTGAACGATACAGCTCAGAAGGGAGTCCAAGTCATGACGTTGCGCGATCAGATCGAAACCCGCGATACAACGCCGCCCCCGGGCGACAGCGACTTTGTGCAGTTCTGGAACGAAGTCCTGGCACCCAAGTTCACCCGCTTCCGCCATGTGCTGGTGGGCGGGCTGACCTATCACAGCGAGGCCGTGTTCCCCAAGCTGCCCGTCCGGGAAGGGGATCGCGTGCTCGACGTCGGCTGCGGCTGGGGCGACACGGCGATGAAGCTGGCCCGGATCGTCGGACCCGAGGGGGAGGTCGTCGGCATCGACTGCTGCGATGCCTTTCTTGCCGACGCACGGGCCGATCTCGCGCAGACGGATCTGACCAATGTCATCTTCATGCGCGGCGATGCCGAGGTGGCGCTGCCCGAAGGCGCGTTCGACTTCGTGTTCTCGCGTTTCGGAACGATGTTCTTTGCCAATCCGGTGGCGGGTTTGCGGAATATGCGCCGTGCGTTGCGTCCAGGCGGTCGGATGGTGCATATCGTCTGGCGCGAGCGGTCCGACAATCCGTGGCTGTCGATGGCCAAGGAGATTGTCCTGCAGCACCTGCCCGCGCCCGGCGAGGATGCGCGCACCTGCGGACCCGGGCCATTCTCGATGTCCGACGAGTCGACGGTGCGCAAGATGATGGAAATCGCCGGCTACACCGACATCGCGTTCGAACGGGTCGACGCGCCGGTGCGCGTTGGTGACGACGTGCAGGACGCGATCGCCTTTCAACTCTCCATCGGCCCGGCCGGTGAGGTATTCCGCGAAGCCGGCGATCTGGCCGAAGAGAAGCGGCCCGAGATCGAGGCGGCGCTGGCCGAGGCGATCGACCGACAGACGCGCGACGACGACGGCATCGTGATCGACAGTTCCTCATGGGTGATCAGCGCGCGAAACCCGGGAGGTTGACGGGAGAGCACACTTACATGTGCCAGCGTTGAACCGAGACCTCGGATTCGCTACCATCGCCGATATCTGAGCAAGGCGGAAAGCGGCCTCGACAGCCCGCGCCGCAAGGTTAGGAGTGATGGTTTCCCGGCAGGCTGCGGCAGCGGCCATGATCGAACACGCGTCTGAGAGCGTCGACGGCACCGCGTGGCCGAACAGGCACCGCGAGCAGTCAGAAACCGTGCGATTCGGCTCGTTCGAGCTGGATTTCGATCGGTATGAGCTGCGCCTCGACGACACCCCGGTCGCGCTCGAGCCGCGCACCTTCGATCTAGTTGCACTGCTGGCTCGACATCGCGGCCGGACCGTGACGCGGGACGAGATCCTCGACGAAGTCTGGCAAGGTCAGTTCGTGTCGGATGCGGCGCTGAGCAGCCAGGTCCGCTCGGCGCGCAAGGCGCTGGGTGATGACGGGAAACGCCAGGCCGTCATCGCCACCGTGCATGGCCGGGGCTTCAGGTTGCGCAAGTCACTTTTTAAGACGGCCAGCGCGTCGGGCATTCCGAAGACGGCGGCAGTCCGCGATGATCCCGCCCCATTTGTCGCGGTGTTGCCCTGTGCTGCACCGGATGACGATGGGCGTGATGCAGTGATCGCCGGAGGATTGACGGAGGATCTCATCAACGCGCTGTCGCGGAATCGCTGGATGCGGGTCGTTCCCCGCAATTCCGCTTTCGCGCTCGGTCGTTCGGGTGAACCGCTTGATGAGATCCTGCAGCGGCTCAAAGCCGACTACGCTGTGACAGGCAGCGTGCGCCTTGCAGGGGACCGTGTTCGCGTCATGATCCACCTTGTAGAGGTTCCAGGCCTGCGCTGTATCTGGTCGGAACGGTTCGACCGTCAGTTACACGATATTTTCGATCTCGAGGATGAGGTGTCGGGTCTCGTTGCCGCCCGCATCGCCAGCCAACTCGGCATCAACGAACAAAAACGCGCCGGGCGGTTGCCGCCGTCCAGTCTGGGTGCGTGGGAACTATACCAGCTCGGACTGTCTGAGTTTCATCGCTTTACCGGCGAAGGCAACCGGCGCTGCCAGAACCTGATGCGTCAATCCCTTACCCGCGCACCCGACTTTGCAGAACCCCATGCATGTCTGGCCTATGCGATGGTTCTGGAAAGCATCTATTTCGACGGGCAGTCAGACGACGCAAATCTGGAGGAGGCGCTACGGCTCGCCAAACGCGGCACGGCGCTTGACGACCAGGAGGCAGATGCCTTCTTTGCGCTGGGGGAAGTGCGGTTGGTGCGGGGCGAATACGGGCTGGCGATCGAAGCGCTTGAGACCGCGATCGCGCTTAACCCCTGCCACGCCCTGTCGCATTGCGGGCTCGGGGATGCGCTTGCCCTGGCAGGAAGGGCCGAGATTTCCATTCCATACTTCGAGCGCGCACTCGAACTCAGCCCCAACGATCCGTTCCGATGGGCGTTCATGTCCTACCGCTCACTGGCGCACATGTTTCTGGGCGATTGCGAGGTGGCAGTTCAATGGGCGCGCAGCGCGACACTGGTGCCCAACGCGCATTACTGGGCGCGCGCAATCCTCATATCGTGGCTGGCTCGGTCCGGAGATCTCGACGCCGCGCGCGCGCATGTTCCGGCGCTGATGCGCGCGCGTCCCGGTTTTTCCTGCGCGTTTGCACGCTCGCGGCTGTTCTTCGTGCGGATCCCCGAGCATCTGGAGATCTTTCTCGACGGACTCAGGCGCGCTGGCATTCCGTAGATGCATGCCGCTCTCCCCTGACGGCCCCTGGATGTGCCGAGCCCATCTTGTTGAACCACGCGCTGAAAGTGATGGCCAGCCCGGGAGATGTTCGCACCTTCGGTGGCAAAAAGGGGGCACGATCTGGTTTCAGGCTCACAGTGCCGCTGCTGGAAGCACAGACCATTTTGTATGGGCCACCAAGGCGCTTACGGCTCTGTTTTTCGCAAACAGAGGTGGTTCGGTTGGTTTTCTTCAGCAACACCGCTGAAAGCCCAATGTATCGCAGGCACAATCGAGTGCGAGGGCGCGTTCATCGACATTGACCAGATCATGCAGCAAGGGGTCATTTCGCGCGTTTCGCGTGTAGTCGAAAATCTGGGCCTCGCTCCGTGCGCGGGGTGTGTCGGGCGGGGTCAGGCTACCAAGGATGCCCTTGCCCTGCCGGTCCATGACGGCGATGCGATGGGATAGCCGCGCGGCTTCCGTCAGATCATGGGTGATGAACAACCCGCCAAAGCCGCGCGCCTCGGCCAGTGACAGCACCAGATCCTGCATCCGGCGGCGCAAAGCGGGGTCGAGGGCCGCGAAGGGTTCGTCGAAGATCAGGAATTCGGGCTCGACCACCAGCGCGCGGGCAATGGCCACGCGCGCGCGCATGCCACCCGACAGCTGCGCGGGCCGCTTGTCCAGATCTTCGGGCAAAAGCGCCACAGCCTGCGCGGCCGCATTTGTGCGCTCGGTGATCTGGGCGCGCGTCATTTTGCCAAGCGTAAGCGGATAGGCGATGTTGTCGCGCGCATTCGCCCAAGGCAGCAGGCGCGATTGCTGAAACACCATGCCGTGGCTCTGATACTGGCGCAGGATACGGCCCTCATCGGGCTTCAGGATGCCGCCTGCAATCGCGGCCAGAGTGCTCTTGCCACAGCCCGAGGGGCCGACCAGCGCCACCAACTCGCCCGGACGGATGACCAGCGACACAGTGTCGAGCACGCGCCGCGCCTCGAAACTGTGGCTGATCGTGGCCAGGGTAAGCCCGCTCATGCCGCGCCTCGTTTCCATTGTCCCAGCCGCGTCTGAAACGGCCGGATGACCAGATGCTCGATCACCACCAGCCCCGCGACCGCCAGCGCGACATTGGCCAGCGCCATGTCGATATCCATATGCGCTCGCGCCCGCGCCATCTGCGCGCCAAGCCCTGCGACATTCGTGACCAGTTCCGCCATAATCGCAACCTTGAACCCCAGCGCCAGCGCAATGCCAAAGACGGGGCCAAGACTTGACAGGATTTGCCGCAGCGCGATGGAGTGGAAGCGCGCGACGCGGGACGCACCGAAACTTGTCGCCATGTCCTCCAGCCGCCGGTCGCGGGTCAGCACTGCATCGACTGTGCCGATATAGAGGATGGGCCCGATCACGATGGTGATCGTGAACAGGATCGACCCATGCGAGGGGCCGAACCAGATCATGGTCAGGATTACCCATGCCGTCGCAGGCATGCCCAGCAGGATCGTGGCGACAGGGGCCAGTGTCGCGCGGATCAGCCACAGATAGCCCGCGATCAGCCCAAGCCCCCCGCCGATCAGCCCCGACAGGCCGAGCGCCAGGCCAACCCGCCCGAATGTGGCCCCCAGCGCCGCCCAGCCGCTGGCACTGGACAGGGTGGCGAAGACCGCGCTCAGGGTCTGCCACGGCGAAGGCAGGATAAACGCGCCATAATGCCAATGCGCGGCTTGCCATGCTGCCAGAAACAGGATGATACCCAGGGCTGGCGGGCCGAAGCGCAGGGCCGCGCGCGCGGCCAGAATTGGCATCATCTCTGCCCATTCCGTCAGGCGCGCGCTGGCACGTTGCAGGGCTAGATCAGACGGCATAAAGCCCATCATCCGGCAATGCGCCCCCGATGATGCCCGCATCGGCCGCAATCAGCGC
>JAWLEL010000090.1:0-8383 GCA_041686165.1 Lentibacter sp. | reverse complement strand
ATCTTCGCGTTATCAGACGCTTATGCGCCGCCCTCCGGGGCGGTGTTTGCGTTTCCACCACCTGTGGAAGCACTGTGGAAGCAAGAGGGGGCGAAGTCCTTCATATTGCTGCGTAGGACGCTGCCGGTGATGCACGTTGTTTCCAGTATCGGTCGATATTCATCATCCCATCCGTGTCGACCAGGATCCCATTGCCGAAGGCGACTGAACCACGCCGGGTTTGCCGGAGGCTGATTTGTCTTAGTTACGCGGCCATGTCTAATCTTTCCAGAGCTGCGTAGAAGTTTGCCTCGGCCTCTGCTGGCGGGATATTCCCGATGGGTTCCAGCAGGCGGCGGTTGTTGAACCAGTCGACCCATTCGAGTGTGGCGTATTCTACGGCGTCGAAACTGCGCCATGGCCCACGACGGTGAATGATCTCTGGCTTGAAGAGACCGTTGATCGTCTCGGGGCCCCAAAGCCTTGTCGCGTTTGGCCTGATCCGATAACCGGTAAGGGTTCGCCCGCTTGGCCATGTGATCGTAGAACGTGGACGGAGCAATCGGCAGGTGCTTTCAGATTGGCTCGCCCCCGATATCTTTGTTCTCTTCGATGAAGGCGATCATGTCTTGGACCGGCGCGCGAGCTCCGCCTGAGCAAAATATGCAGATGCCTTGTGCAGGATCTCATCAGAGGCGCGTGGTCTTGACCACTTGCAGCGCGATCCAATCATGGATGTCGCGGGGGGTGTGGTGCGTGTCGAGGATCTCGCTCTCGTCGCGGTCGAAACGCGGCTCGGGTTTCATGTCGCTCTTCATCTATTCATACCGTTGAAATCGGCAAGAAAGATGATGTTCAAATGCGACATTTGGCGCAGCGGAACTGCCCCTTACAGACGCCCGACCGCGCCCGCCAGAACCTCAAGCCCCGCCACCAGGTCGGCCTCGTCGGTATCCTCGGCAAAGGCGTGGCTGATCCCGTCGATGGACGGGACAAAGAGCATCGCCGCAGGCATAAGCCGCGCCACGTTCGTGGCGTCGTGAAGCGCCCCCGACTGCATCCGTCGCCAGCGCCCCGGGGCCACCGCCTCGGCGCTGGCGCAGAGCGCGTCTCGCAGGTCCGCATCCATCGGCATCGGCTCCAGCCCCAGCATGTCGCCGAAACCCAGGTCCAGCCCCGCCTCCCGCGCCACCTCCGACGCCGTCTCGCGGATGATCTCCTCCATCCGGCGCAGCCGGTCCGCGTCGCCATCGCGCCACTGCATCGAGAACGTGGCCCGTCCCGGCACGATGGAATGCGCATCGGGATGAAGGCGGACATGGCCGATGGTCCAGACCGTCTGCGGCGTGACGACGTTGCGCAACCGGTCGTTCAAGAGCGTGTTGAATCGCGCCAGCCCTTGGAACGCGTCGCGGCGCAAATGCATCGGCGTGGTGCCCGCATGGTTCTGCTGGCCCTCCAGCGTGATCCGCGTGTCGCGGATGCCGACGATATCGCTCACCACCCCCACGGCCTCGCCCGCCTGTTCGAGCCATGGGCCCTGCTCGATATGCATCTCCAGAAAGCCGCTGAAGCGGGCGGGATCGACGAAATCACCCGCCAGATGCGCCATGCCCGCGCGCGCCTCGGCAAAGCTGACGCCCTCGCGGTCAGTCTGCCGGTCGGCATCGTCGAGGCTCAGGTTGCCCGACCAGATCTCGCTGCCGGTGGTGACGCCGAACCGCCCCTCCTCGTCCTGGAACGACACCACCGACACCGGCGGCCCGCCCGCCTCGACGCTGGCACGCGCAATTTCCAGCCCCGCGATCACGCCCAGCGCCCCGTCGAGCCACCCGCCCTCGGGCTGGCTGTCGGAATGGCTGCCCACCAGGATCGAGCGCCCCTCGGCCAGACCGAAGAGATTGCCGACCGGATCGACACGCGGCACCAGCCCCGCCGCGCGCATCTCGTCTGCCAGCCAGTCGCGCGCCGCGATATCCGCCTCGCTGTAGGCGGGACGCACCACGCCCTTGCCCACCCCCGCTGCGCCGAATTCGCGCAGCCGGTGCAGATCGGCCAGAAATCTCTCGGGGTTCACTCGGGTCATTTGCCTGCCTCCGTTCTGCGTCCGTGCAAACCCTACTTAAATCATCTTGCACGCAGGGCTCGTAAACCGCCTTTTAGATGCGCATGTGCTCTTCGATTTGGCCTGCGCTTGACGGAATGGCCGGACCGGTCTCTACGATCTCGCCTGCCTTCATCAGGGCAAAATGATCTGCCAGTTCGACGATGAAGGGGATATGCTGCTCGACGATGAGCAGAGCAGTGCCGTTTTCGCGCCGCATCCGGGCAAGCGCCTCACCAAGCCGATCGACTACCGAGGGCTGTAACCCCTCGGCCACCTCGTCGAGAAGGAAAACGCTTGGCTTCATTAGGATCCCGCGTGCGACGATGAGCATCTTCTGTTCACCGCCTGACAGGGTTCCAGCGTTCTGGCGTAGCCTCTTGCCGAGCACCGGGAACCACTCAACGATGCGCTCTAGCCCGGCATCAAATCCCGCGTCGTTCGGAAGACCGAGCCGCAGATTGTCTCGTACCGACAGGTCCTGGAAGATCGCCTTCTCCTGAGGTGCGTAAGACAACGCCATGCCCGGGCGCGAATGCGGCGGAAGGTCTGTGACATCGACGCCCGCGACCTGCACCTTCCCGGTGCGCGCCTTGAGAAAACCCATCGCGGTTTTGAGGAGAGAAGTCTTTCCCATGCCGTTCTTGCCCACCAGCGCGACGATCTCGCCAGGCGCCACCGAAAGAGTCACGTCGCGCACAACCACCGTGCTGCCATAGCCACTGGTGACGCCTTCGAGTTCCAGTGCGGGGATCATTGTGAAACCTCTTTGCCCTTCGCGACCTTATGGCCACTGTAGATCTCATTCACGAGATCCGAATTGACGACCTCCTCTACTGAACCGTCGAGCGCTAGCTTGCCCTGATGTAGCACCACGATGCGTGAAGATATCTGGCGTACGAAGTCGAGATCATGCTCCACAATTAGCACACACAGCTGTTCGCGTTCGACAACATCGGTGAGAATGGCTGCGAAGCGCTGACGCTCAGCGCGGGTCAGCCCCGCTGTGGGTTCGTCGAGCAGCACGAGCTCTGGCTCGAGGGCGAGCACCATCGCCAGTTCCAGCGCCTGTTTCAGACCATGGCTGAGATAGCGCGCCTCGTCATCGAGGCGAGCATCCAGACCGGCGCTCTCCACCACGCTGCGGGCCGCCGCTGGCAGGGCGAGGTCCGTCGATGTCGTCACCAACGAGGGCCGGTCCCGACCCGCCCGTGCGATGCGCAGGCAATCCGCGACAGTCAGCGTCTCGAACACGGAGGCGGCCTGGAACTTGCGCCCAAGCCCTAGGCGGACGACACGATGGGGCGGCAGCTTGTCGATGGGCGTACCGCCGATGCGAATCGTGCCGGAACTTGCCTCGCGGCCATCCGCGAGGCAACGGATCAGTGTCGTCTTTCCTGCGCCATTGGGGCCGACGAGGCTGACGAGTTCGCCACGCCGGGCGGTAAGGCTAACGCCCGACAATACCGTGAGCGAGCCGAATGTCTTGGTCACGTCATGCGCCTCAAGAACGGTCTCGTCGATCCCGGCCTGTACTGTCTCGGCGCGGGCCTGCGCGGTCTTCAGCATCACCTGCTGGGGCGCCGAAAAAGCCCAAGGCACCCAGCGCCGCGCTGCGGCACCAAGCACGCCAAAAAGTCCCGACGGCATCGTGACAATCACCGCAACGAAGGCGATGCCAACCAGCAACTCCCACATGAAGGGCAGCACGCTGGAGAGATACGCGCTCGCCAATTCGATCGACAGCGCCCCGACGAGCGCGCCCATGAGCATGCCGCGCCCGCCCAGCGCGACCATAACGACAAGTTGCGTGCCAAATATGAACCCCGCATTCTCAGGCGCCGCGATGCCGCCGAAGGCCGCATAGCCCGCCCCAGCCGCCGCTGCCACTGCGGCGCAGGCAACCAGCACGATGATGCGCAGCTTCGACGTATCGAGTCCCAGATAGGCACAGCGCATCTCGTTGTCGCGCAGCGCACGCAAGAGCCGGCCGGCATCGCTCGATACGAGCACATGCGAGAGTCCCGTGACGGCGAGAGTCGCGATGCCGGCAATGCGAAACCATGTGTCGGTCATGAAGGTGAAAGTAAGGTAGCCCACCACTCCGCTCGACGCACCGGTGAAATTGCCGCCCGAATAGATCAATTGTACGAGCACGATCGGCAGCACCAGCGAGATGATCGTCGCATATAGTGGCGTCGAGCCCGGATAGAAGGACAGCCAGCCGACCAGCGCCGCGACCAGCACGCCAAGCAGCATCGCGCCGCCAAAGGCTGCAATGGTCTGCCAGGGGCCGAAGCCGAATTCACTGAAGGTAATGGCGAGGGTGTAGGCGCCGAGACCGAAGAAGGCTCCTTGCCCAAAGGTCAGGTAACCGCTGTAGCCCCAAAGGATGTCCACCGTCACCGCCACTATGGCCACGAAGAAGGCGCGCACGAGGATGTTGACGGTGTAGGGATCTAGAACCAGCGGCCCGACCAGTACGGCGGCGCCGAAGACCGCGAGGATCGCGATGCGCTTTAGGCGGCGCGAGGAAAGCGCGGGCCGCGTGGCGGCGGGCTGGGTGGTGTTGGCGATATCAGGCACGGGCAAAACCCTCCGGACGAAGACGCAAGGCTATGGCGGCGAAGACCGCGATGGTCAGACCGCCGAGAACCGAGCCGAAATAGGTGCTGATGATGGCCTGAAGCCCGCCGAGAACCACGCAAGCCACCGCGAGCGCGGGAAGCGAGCCACTCGACACCATCACCAGCATGAAGGCTCCGATCAGGTACGGAAGCCCCATCAGCGGATCGACGCTCGTTAGCGGCGTCAGTAGCGCACCGGCAAGCGCCGCGAGTGCGCAACCGATTGCGAAAGTAATAAGCCGCACCCGCGACGAGTTGATGCCGAGTCCCTGCGCGAGTTCCTCGTTCATGATCACCGCGCGCGTCGAGAGCCCGAGCCGCGTGCCGTTGAGCAGCGCGGTGAAGCAGATGGCTACGGCGATCGCGATCAAGATCAGCAGCATCCGGTAGAGCGAGTATTCAGTGTCGAGAACCGCCACGGTGCCCTGTACTGGCGGCGGCACGAACTGAACGCCGCGCCCGAAGCCGAGCACCACAAGCTGACCAAGGATCAGCCCAAGGCCCCAAGTGGCCAGGATCGCGTCTAGGGGTCGGGCATAAAGCCTGCGCACGATCACCCATTCTGCGACCGCCCCAAGCGCGGCCCCTACCGCAAAGGCGAAGAGCGGCGCGAGAAGCGGCGGCAGGCCGATCTCGTGGGCGACGAAGGCTGCGTAGCCGCCAACGGTGATGAAGGCCGCATGTGCAAAGTTGATGATCTTCATCACCCCGAACACGACCAGCAGCCCCGCCGAAGTGAGGAACAGGATCGCCGATGTGGTGATCATGTCGAGAAGGAGATTGGCCATGGCGGGCCTCCGGCTTCAGGGAAAGGTCGGCGGCGCACCGGGCGCCGCCGCAACGGGGTCAAAGATCCGGGCACTGCTCGCCTGGCGAGACCGCATCGAACTCAGTGACAAGCTCGACGTCACCGCCATCGACCACGCGGCCGAGATACATCGTCAGCGGTGCGTGGCGCTGATGATCCATCACGATCGTGCCGCGCGGGCCGTCCACCGAGACCTCGGCGAGGGCCTCGATGATGCCGGCGGTCTCGGTGCTGCCGTTCGCCTCGACAGCCGCTGCATAGGCCAGGATGCCCTCATATTGCGGCACCGAAAGCTCGTTCGGGGTGCTCAGGTCGTCGCCGAAATGCTCCGCCATCGCGGCGAGGAAGGCGGCGTTCGCGTCACTCTCGATCCCGGTGATGTAGGAGGCTGAGATGTAGATTCCCGTTGCCACATCGCCCATGTCGCCGGCCGTGCCCTCATCGACGGCGAGATTGGCATAGGGAATGTCCACACCGGAGCCGCGCATCTGGCGCGTGAGGGTCACATTCGGCGCCCCGCCCGCGGTCGATGTGATGACCGCATCGGCCCCGGAACTGCGCAGGTTAGAAAGGATCGGCGCCCAGTCGGTGCCGTCCATCGGGAGGTATTCCTCGCCAACCACTTCGCCTCCGCCCGCCTCGATGTACTCGCGGGTGAACTCCAGCATGCCGCGGCCAAAGGAATAGTCCGAGCCGATCAGGAAATAGGTCTCGGCGCCATACTCGGCCTGAAAGTGATCGACGACGGGCGGAACCTGCTGCTCGGGCACCCACGCGTTGACGAACATGTTGGGATGACACGAGCCGCCCTCGTAGAACGACGTATAGATATACGGCACATTGCCACGCGACAGGATCGGCAACCCGGCATTGCGCGCCGCGCTCGTCTGCATCGAGATGAGAGCGTCGACCTGATCTGAAAAGATCAGCGAGTCAAAGGCGCGCTGTGCCCCTGCGGCGCCCGAACCGTCATCGGCCACGACGAGTTCCACGGGACGGCCGAGAAGTCCGCCCGCCTCGTTGATCTGCGCCACGGCAAGTTCGGCAGATTGCACGACCGAGGGTGCGACGACCGAATTCGCACCCGACAGTCCTACGGGTACGCCGATCTTGATCGGATCGTCGGCCTGCGCGGCGCCGGCTAGGAAGGCGGCGCTGGCGGCGAGGAACATCGTGGACTTTCTGTGTTTCATGGGTCTTCTCCTGTTGGGTTGGTTGTTGTTTTTGCGGCCGGATCAGTACCAGCCGCGGCTGACCCCGCTTCCAAGCATCTCGTCATATACGTCGGTACGTCGGTCGCGGAGGATCTGGTTAAAGTCGTTCCAGTTACGCGCGCGGCGCGCGGCACCGGGCTCAATTTCGGCGATGATGATTTCATCATCTTCGCGGCTGGCCGGCCCCGCGACAGGCCAGCCGGTATGGCTGACGATGACGCTCTGCCCCTCGAAGGGCTGACCGCGTTCGTTGCCGATCCGGTTTGCACAGGCGATCGCGATCGAGTTGCTGTGCGCAGCCGCCATAACGAGGATGGTCGCCATGGCTTTCTCGCCCTCGACCTGGCCGGGGATCGGAACCCAGTTTGTCGGTACGCAGACGATGTCCGCGCCCTGCAATGCCGCCAACCGGAACGCCTCGGGAAACCAGATATCGTAGCAAATCGCCATCGCAATACGCCCGATAGGTGTGTTGAACACCGGAAAACCCAAGTTGCCGGGCTCGAACCAGAGATTTTCCTCGTTCCACAGATGAACCTTGCGGAAGGTACCGATATGGCCTTCGGGCCCGATCAGAACCGCGCTGTTGAAAAGATCTGGCCCGTCACGTTCTGCGATGCCGGCGCTGATATATATGCCGAGATGCGCCGCACGTTCGGACCAAGCGCGCATTGCCGGGCCGTCCGGAATCTCTTCGGCTAGCGCGAAGGCCTCGGCTCGGTCGGCGAATACATATCCGCTATTAGTCAGTTCGGGTAGCACCACAAGCCCTGCACCCTCGGCAGCGGCACGGTCGATCTGCGCGACCGAACGTGCGATGTTGCCGTCCTTGTCGCCGACATGCGGCTCCATTTGGATACAGGCTACGGTGAGACGGCGGCTTTGAGCGTACGTGGTTCGATGATCGTCAGCCGGTGGTGGCATCGCGTGGTTCTCCATTGCAAACAAAAAAGCCCCTGCGAAACGCCGAAAAGGCGCTTTGAGCAGGGGCTGCACAGCCTCATATTTCTAGATGGCCTCATGGCCAACGGCAGATGGTCGGACTACCCAGTCGAACCAGTAGTACCTATGAAAGATCAGAGCGCCGGGCTTTGTCAACCCGGCAATCTCTCTGCGGTGCCACGTGTCGGCGGCTGCTCATAAAATGTGCATGCACGAGCGACAGTGTCCGCATCTTGATCGTCAGGGATACGGGCTAACCGCCCTCGATTAGTCCAAGCCCGTCGAGTATGTCCCGCGCGCTTATGATGGTGGCGGCAACGCGCGCCATCGACAGGCGTTTTTGCGTCGCTTGGCGGCGAAGCATTTCGTAGGCTTCAGCCTCGCTTATTTTCTTAAGCTGCATCAGCATCTTGACCGCCTTCTCTACGTCCCGCCGGCCTTTTAGGGTTTCCTCGAGTTTGGCAACCTTCGTTTCGAGCCGATGTGTATATCCATTCAGAGAGCGTGCCAGCACCAGTGCAGAGAGAATGCCAAAAGGCCTGATCGGCTTGTTGATTACGCCATGTGCGTTGCAATCGATCAAACGTCGCAACACAACGGGATTCTCGTAATCTACGATGGCGAGGAATGTCGGCCCGCCGGTGGTGAAGGTCGGCGCGGCTCCGGCTTTCTCCTGCGCCTCGACAAGTTGAAATATGGTGTCGACATC
>JAWLEL010000089.1:0-8470 GCA_041686165.1 Lentibacter sp. | reverse complement strand
GTTGGCCCATCAGCGTCGCTCGGGTCCCCGAAACAGGTTCGCGACACCCGGGTTACGCGTTTGCTTCGCAAATCGCCTGGTCGGATTTGCGAAGCAAATTCGATCCTACTCCTGGATGCTCTCCAGATAGGCCAGAAGCGCCGCCAGGGGGCGTGGCGTCGGTGTGAACACGCCCTCGCCCGTTTCAATCGGCACGCTCGGTCCCTCGAGCAAAAGGCCGAACTCCGGCATCTGCACATGCTCGCGGTCGGTGCGCGTGTAGCCGTCCACATAGGAGAGCACACGGTTCACAGGAAAGGTTCCGTCAGTCTCGCGGCTCAAGCGTGTGAGGTCCTGCGGAGGCACGTCCAGATCGCCAGCCAGCGGCCCGTCACCCTTGCCATCCGCCCCGTGGCACATCGCGCAATTGGCCGCGAAGGCCGCCGCGCCTTCGCCCGCATCGGGCATCTCCAGCGGCTCGCAGGCCGCCAGCGCTCCAACCGCCAAGATCGGGAAAATCACCTGTCTCATCACGCACCTTCACCGCTGCCTTTTTCCAACGCCTAGCCGCTCAGCCCGCATCCTGCAAGCTTTCGAGGTAGCGCACGAGGCGGACAAGCCCTGCCGCGGTGGGGATCCTGTCTCCTTCGGCCGTGGTCCAGATCACCTTTGCGCCGTCCATCTCACTGCCGAATTCCGGCATGTCCCCGAAATGCCCCGGCCCCGTATAGCCGTGAATCTTTGCGAGCACGTCATCGGCGGGAAAGCTCCCGCCCGCCCGCTCGGCGATCAACCTCAGGTTCGACGGGCTTTGCGCCAGCCCGTCCGATGCAGGCCCGTCTCCGGCCCCCGTGGGCCCATGACACGCGGCGCAGTTTTCCAGGTAGACCGCCTTGCCACTCCTCGCCTCACTTTCGCCGTCGCCGTCGCCGTCGCCGGGGCTTTCCACGCAGCCCGACAGCAGCAAACCCGCAACTCCCGATACGAAATATCTCATCTGCGCACCTCCCGCCCTGTTGTCCCAAGCACGCGTCCTGTCAGCTTTGATCTGGATCATTTGCACCCCGCATGCCAATCTCCGCGTCACCAGATCGCAACAGGACATGCCATGCCTCTCACGCCCGCTGAAGCCCAGCAGATATTCGACGACAACTTCGCGCCCTGGGTGCGCGCCCTCGGCCTCACCTTCACCGAGACGGATGCAAGCGGGCGTTGCACCGCCGAGATGCCCGTCACGCAGGATCTGACGCGCATGGGCGATGTGCTCTCGGGGCAGGCCCTCGCCGCCATGGCCGACACGGTCATGGTCTTCGCCTGCGCATCGCTCTTCGGCGAGATGCGCCCCGTCGCCACGACCAATCTCGAAGTCCAGTTCCTGCGCGCCGGCCTCGGAGAGCGGATCGTCTGCGACGCCGCGATCACCAAGCCGGGCCGCAACCTTCTTTTCTGCCGCGCCGTCATGCGCGCCGAGCCCTCGGGCAAGGATGTCGCCACGGCCAGCGCCACGTTCTATCTCGCCTGAAGGATCGCCTCATGCACAGCCCCGCCACCTACGCGCTCGTCATGCTCGCCGCCGGGATCGGCATTCCCGTGCTCGCCGCACTCAACGCCGCCCTCGGAACCCGGCTCGGCACGCCCTTCGCGGCGGGCGTGATCCTCTTCTGCGTCGCGCTGCTGGCGGCCATCGTCATGCTCTTCGTCACCGGCAGCCAGGGCGCGCTCGCCAAGGCACCTGCCCAGCCACGGCACCTCTTTCTCGCCGGATTGCTGGTGGCCTTCTACGTGCTGTCGATCACATGGGCCGCGCCGCGCTTCGGCGTCGGCAATGCCGTTTTCTTCGTCCTCTTGGGACAGCTCGTTTCCGCGGCGATCATCGACCATTTCGGCCTCTTCGGCGCGCAGGTCTCTCCGCTCACGCTCGCACGGGCCGGCGGCATCGCCTTCATGGCCTGCGGAGTCTGGCTCACGCAGCAGGCGTGAGAGCCTCCATGCCGGTCACGGCGTGCCAGTGGTGTCGGTCTCCACGAAGCTGATCTGCGCCTCCGACACCGCCTCCTGCAGCCCGGAGAGGACCACTTCCGCACCGTTGGACAGCACGAGGACGACCTGGTCGTCCTCGACCCGCTGCTCGGCCACGCTCAGGGCCTCTCCCGGGTCCTGCAGGACCAGGAGCACATCCTCGTCCACATCGAAATCCGTCACGAGCGCGGTCTCGGGGACCTCCGAGAGCCGCGAGAAGCTGTCAGCGCCGGTGTCGTCGGGAGCCGTATCATCGCCGCCCGAGGCGCCCCTATCGTCAGCCATGTCGATAGCGTCGAGCAGATCGGCACCCTCCGTGCCGGTCTCCGTCTCACCGCCCATGGCGTCGTCGTTGCCCGTGCCAGCCGCGCCCATGCCAATGAAGCCCATATCCGTCAAGCCCGTATCGGATCCCCCCGTGTCGGTCTCGTCCGTGCCGCCTTCCCCCTCATCATCCCCGGCGGAATCATCGAGGAAGGGCAAGAACATCATTGGAAGCCCGAAGAGGGCTACAATCATCAAGGCACTCAGCAAGACGGCGCTCCATGTTTACCGGGCGCGGATCGCGCCAGCCAAAAACGGAGTTATTTCGACAAACTGGCGATAGTATGACGATTCATGGCCACTTTCCGAGCTGGTGAGCCCTCACCTGCCCGCAAGGGCCTCGATCCGGGACCAGAAACCGCTATCTACTTCGACATGCTCCATACCGGCTTTGCCCTGCCCCGGCATCCGCGCGCGCTCGTCGGTGGCAACGGCCTCGGCCACCTGCGCCAGGCGCTCCGCGAAATCTCCCGATGCCGACGGGTCGATCAACAGGTAATACTGCCCAAGGTCATGCGGCGGCCCCTCGGCCGCCTTGAGCGGGCGCACGTCCACGGAGGCCACGCCCCCGGTCATCCCGGCCGCGAGAAGCTCCGCCATGAGGCCGAACCCCCAGCCCTTGTAGCCGGTTTCCATGCCGCCGAGGCTGACGAGCGAGCCCTTCAGGGCCGCATCGGGGTCCGTGGTCGGCCTGCCCTCCGCGTCAACGGCCCAGCCTTCGGGAATAGGCTCCCCGGCCGCCTTCGCCATGGTGATCTTGCCAAGCGCCACCGTGGTGGTGCTCTGGTCGAACATCATCGCGATGCCGCCGGCCCCGTCCGGCACGGCGAAGGCGATCGGGTTCGTGCCGATCACCCGGGTCTTGCCACCCGGCGGCGCGACGATGGGCGAGGCATTGGTCATCCCCAGCCCGATCAGCCCCGCGCGCGCGATCTGTTCGGTGAAATAGCCAAGGCTGGTGCAGGTATGCGCATGCCCCACGGCGAGCGAGGCCACGCCACAGTCCCGCGCGGCCTCCAGCGCCTCCGGCAGCCCGCGCGCAAAGGCCGGCTGGGCAAAGCCGAAGCCTGCATCCACATGCACCGCGCCGGCGCGCACCCGTTTCACCACAGGCTCCACATCCCCCCTGACGCGCCCGCTCACGAGCTGCTGACAGTAGCTTTCGAGATAATAGAGGCCGCAAATCTTGTTGCCCAGGCTCTCGGCCTTGGCCACGGCGTCGGCCACGTGCCCCGCCACCCAGTCCGCCGCCCCGTGTCGCAGAAGCGCTTTGCGCGTCACGTCTTCAATCTCGCCTATCGACTTTTCGGCCATGCCCCTGTCTCCCTTTGTCAGCCCCCGCCCTTCTTCTTGCCGGAAATATCCCAGGGGGGTGTGGGGGGACTGGTCCCCCCATCTATAATGCGGGTGTGGGGGGACTGGTCCCCCCACCTATACTGCGGGTGCGGGGGGACTGGTCCCCCCGCCGTCGCGACGCGGCAAAGCCGCGGCGCAAATCATCTCGTCACGAGGACACCCTCGTTCATCTCGAGCACCCTGTCCATCCGCCCCGCCAGCTCGAGGTTGTGCGTCGCGACGAGCCCGGCCAGCCCCGTCTCCCGCGCCAGCCGCATCAGCGCAGCGAAGACCTGGTCGGATGTGCCCGGGTCGAGATTGCCCGTCGGCTCATCGGCCAGCAGGAGGCGCGGTGCATTGGCCAGCGCCCGGCAGAAGGCCACCCGCTGCTGCTCCCCGCCCGACATGTCCGCGGGCCGGTGATCGGCGCGGGCCTGCACGCCCACGTTATCGAGAAGCTCCATCGCCCTGGCCCTGGCCGCGGCGCGCGGCGCCCCGTTTGCCAGCTGTGGCAGCATGACGTTCTCAAGCGCGCTGAACTCGGGCAGCAGGTGGTGAAACTGGTAGGCAAAGCCGATATCCTCGCGCCGCACGCGCGTGCGCCTGCGGTCGCCGCGCCCGCTCATGTCCTGCCCGCCGATCTCCACGCGCCCCGCATCGGGCGTGTCCAGCAGCCCCGCGATATGCAAAAGCGTCGATTTGCCGGCCCCGCTCGGTGCCACGAGTGCGACGATCTCCCCGGGCTTCAACGAAAGCGAGGCACCGCGCAGAACCTTCACCTCCCCCGGCTTGCCGCGCTTGTAGGTCTTCTCGATCCCTTCGAGCCTCAGCACCGTCTCATTCATAGCGCAGCGCCTCCACCGGGTTCATCCGCGCCGCGCGGCGGGCGGGGAAGATCGTCACCACGAACGAAAGCCCGAGGCTCAGCGCCACGGCGCTCAGCACGTCCGCCAGTTGCAGCTTGGCCGGCAGGAAGGAAATGCCCCGCACCGCCGGGTCCCAGATGCCGCCGCCCGACACGCCGTTCACGATGGCGAAGATCGGGTCGATGTAGATCGCGAAGAGGCAGCCGAGCAGAACGCCCAGCGCCGTCCCGATGATCCCCGTGAAGGCCCCACAGACGAAGAATATCCGCAGCACGGCGCCTTCCGTCAGCCCGATGGTGCGCAGGATTCCGATGTCGCGCCCCTTGTTCTTGACCAGCATGATCAGCCCCGAGACGATATTCATCGCGGCGATGAGCACCAGGATCGACAGGATGACGAACATCACGTTGTCCTCGATATCGAGCGCCCTCAGGAAGCCCCCGGAGGCATCTCGCCAGGTCCACAGGAGCGCGCGCTCTCCGCCCGCGCGCAGGAGAGCCTGCGTCATCTCGTCCACGCGCTCCGGCTCGGCCACCATCACCTCGATCTCGTCGGCGCGGCCTTCCCGGTTGAAGAAGACCTGGGCCTCCTCGAAGGGCATGTAGACACGCGTGCGGTCGATGTCATAGCGCCCCGCGGTGAAGATATAGACCACTTCGAAGGCCTTCACGCGCGGGCTGGTTCCGAAGGCGGTCTTGACCCCGTTGGGGCTGATCACCTTGACCCTGTCGCCGGTGACGACCCCCAGTTCCCGCGCCACGCCCGAACCGATGGCGATGCCTTCGGTGAAACGGTCGATATCGCCCTCGCTCGATTGCGGCTCGACGATCCGGGGGATCGTCTTGAGGTTCGCTTCCGTGATCCCGAAGACCTCGATCCCGGCGTTGCGCTCCGCTGCCGAGGCCATGACCTGGCCCTTGACGAGCGGCGCGGCGCGGGTCACGCCCTCGACGCCGCGCAGTTGCTCGGCCATGGCGTCATAATCGGTGATCGTCCGGTCGAGCCCCCCGGTCTCGGCGACCTCGGCCTGCTGGTAAACGGTCACATGGGCGTTGGCCCCGAGAATCGTATCGACGAACTCCGCCCGGAAGCCCGCGCGCACGGCGAGCGTCGCGATGAGCGCCATGACGGCGAGGGTGATCCCGATGAGGCTGATCCAGGTCATCACGCTGACGCCACCCTCGGACCGGCGCGCGCGCAAATAGCGCCAAGCGATCATCATTTCATGTCTGGCAAAAAAGGCCATCTGTGCGCTCACCTGAAGTTTCGCTGCAAACTGACCCCGCGCGCGGCAGGCGTCAAGGGAAAGCGCCCCTGCGCATATCCGGCCTTGCTTTTCAAACCGGACGGAAGCGACTATCAGGCAGCCCGGGCCACCCGGCTGACATGAACGCGCCTTGAGGAGACGAGCGTGGGACATTCCGAAGACGCACCGCCGCTGGACCTCTTCATCATCGGGGGCGGCATCAACGGCTGCGGCATCGCCCGCGATGCGGCAGGGCGGGGCCTCTCGGTGGGTCTTGCGGAGATGAACGACCTGGCCTCGGCCACCTCCTCGGCCTCGACGAAGCTGTTCCACGGCGGGCTGCGCTACCTGGAATATTTCGAATTCCGGCTGGTGCGCGAGGCGCTGATCGAGCGCGAGACGCTGCTGGAGGCCATGCCGCATATCAGCTGGCCCATGCGCTTTGTCCTGCCCTATCACAAGGACATGCGCTTCGAGGCGGAGACGCCGATGTCGCGGCTGCTGAGCTTCGGGATGCCCTGGATGAAGGGGCGCAGGCCCGCCTGGCTGCTCCGGCTGGGGCTGTTTCTCTACGATCACCTCGGCGGGCGCAGGAACCTGCCGGGAACACGGACCCGCGACCTGCGAGGGACGCAGGAAGGCGCGCCGCTGCAAGGGCGCTTCGAGAAAGCCTATGAATATTCCGACTGCTGGGTGGAAGATTCGCGGCTCGTGGTGCTCAATGCCCGCGACGCGGAGGCGCGCGGCGCGCGGATCATGACGCGCAGGCAGGTGACGGGCGCGACATGCGAGGGCGGCATCTGGCGCATCGAGACGCGCGATACCGGGACAGGCGAGGCGCAGACGCACCGCGCCCGGATGCTCGTCAATGCCGGTGGCCCCTGGGTGGGCGACATCCTCCAGGGCAAGCTGCGGCTGAATTCGCGCGAGGGCGTCCGGCTGGTGCGCGGCTCCCATATCGTGACGCGCAAGCTCTATGACCATGACAAGGCCTACTTCTTCCAGGGCACGGATGGCCGGATCATCTTCGCCATCCCCTACGAGACGGATTTCACCCTCATCGGCACCACCGATGCCGAGCACGCCGATGCCGCGCAAGAGCCCGAATGCACGCCCGAAGAGCAGGATTACCTGCTGGGCTTTGCCAACCAGTATTTCAAGCAGGAACTGGGCCGCGACGACGTGGTCTGGACCTATTCCGGCGTCCGCCCGCTCTATGACGATGGCTCCAGCAGCGCCACGGCGGCGACGCGCGATTACACGCTGAAGGTCGACACGAGTGCAGGCGCGCCGGTGCTCAACGTCTTCGGCGGCAAGATCACCACCTATCGCCGCCTCGCCGAGAGCGCGCTGGAGAAGATCGGCGCGCAGATGGGTGTGGACGGGGGGCAGTGGACCGCCGGTGTTGCTTTGCCCGGCGGCGATTTCCCGGTGGATGGCGTCGATGAGCTAACCTCCCGGCTGATTGGGCGTTTTCCCTTTCTGACACGCGCTTGGGCGCAGCGGCTGGTGCGCGCCTACGGCACCGAGGCGGCGGAAATTCTCGGGGAGGCGGCCCAGGCCACGGACCTCGGCCGCGATTTCGGCGCGACGCTGAGCGAAGCCGAGGTCCGCTGGCTGATGGACCGCGAATATGCGCGGACAGCAGAAGACGTGATCTGGCGACGCAGCAAGCTGGGATTGCGCCTGACGGAGGCGCAGGTGCGCGCGCTCGAGGACTGGATGGCAGAGCGGCCATTCTGAAGCCCGGGCCGGAATAGCACCGAAGGTGCCCGGCCCATCGTCAGACCGCCCGCGATTTTTCCTTTGTCAATCCGGACAGACAACGCCAATCTGCATGAGAAACGGACCACGACGAAAGGCGCGCCATGAGCCATGTTCTGGCCATCGACCAAGGGACCACATCATCGCGGGCGATCGTGTTCGACGCGTCCATGCGTGCCGTTGCCACCGCGCAGGAGGAATTCGCACAGCATTTTCCGGACAGCGGCTGGGTCGAGCATGACCCGTCCGATCTCTGGGCCACCACGGCGTCCACATGCCGCGCGGCCATCGAGCGGTCGGGGGGCGCCGAGATCGCCGCCATCGGGATCACCAACCAGCGTGAAACGACGCTTGTCTGGGACCGCAAGACAGGAAAGCCCGTCTACAACGCGATCGTCTGGCAGGACCGGCGCACCTCGCAAATGTGCCAGGGCCTCAAGGCAGACGGGTTCGAGGAGACGGTGACGCACCGCACCGGCCTCTTGCTCGATCCCTACTTCTCGGCCACCAAGCTGGCGTGGATCCTCGACAACGTCGAAGGAGCGCGTGCGCGGGCCGAGGCCGGCGAGCTGGCCTTCGGCACGGTCGACACATGGCTTGTCTGGAACCTCACGGGCGGCAAAGTGCATGTCACCGATGCCACGAACGCGGCCCGCACCATGCTCTACGACATTCACAAGGGGCGCTGGTCGCAGACCATCTGCGACAGGCTCGGCATTCCGATGGCGCTACTGCCCGAAGTCAAGGATTGCGCTGCCGATTTCGGAATGACACGGCCCGACCTCTTCGGCCACGCGATCCCCATTCTCGGCATCGCGGGCGATCAGCAGGCCGCCACCCTGGGCCAGGCCTGTTTCGAGCCGGGCATGCTCAAATCCACCTATGGCACGGGGTGTTTTGCCCTGATCAACACCGGCGAAAAGCCGGTGCGCTCGCA
>JAWLEL010000088.1:0-8504 GCA_041686165.1 Lentibacter sp. | reverse complement strand
CTGGGGATCAACCTCAAGCAGCTCTACGGCCAGACGGAAGCCACCGTCTTCGTCACCGTGCAGCCCGACGGGGAAGTGCGGGCCGATACGGTCGGCGTGCCAGCGCCCGACGTGGAGATCAAGATCAACGATGATGGCCGCATCTTCTATCGCAGCCCCGGCACCTTCGTCGAATATTACAAGAACCCCGAAAGCACAGCCGACACGAAGGATGCGGACGGCTGGGTCGATACCGGCGATGCGGGCTTTTTCGAGCCGGACACGGGCCATCTGCGCATCATCGACCGCGCCAAGGATGTGGGCACCATGGCCGACGGAGCGATGTTTGCGCCCAAGTACGTCGAGAACAAGCTCAAGTTCTATCCCGACATTCTCGAGTCCGTGCTCTTTGGCAACGGGAAGGACCGTTGCGTGGCCTTCATCAATATCGACCTCAGCGCGGTGGGCAACTGGGCCGAGCGCAACAATATCGGCTATGCCTCCTACCAGGAGCTGGCCCAGCATCCGCGCGTTCTGGAAACGATCCAGAACCACGTCGAGGAGGTGAACAAGAGCGTCGCCGAAGACGAGATGCTCTCGGGCTGCCAGGTGCATCGCTTCGTGATCCTGCACAAGGAGCTTGATGCCGATGACGGCGAGATGACCCGGACACGCAAGGTGCGCCGCGTGATCGTGGCCGAGAAATTCAAGGAGATCATCGACGCCATGTATGACGGCAAGGACGAGATCTTCACGAAGACGGAAGTGACATATGAAGACGGGCGCAAGGGCTCGATCAGCGCGACGCTGCAAATCCGCGACGCGAAGGTCCAGCCTGTCAAGGCTCAGAAAGTGGCGGCGGAATGAATGACATGAGCACAGACGGCTACGTCACGGAAGACGGCCGCAAGATCGGCGGCGTTCTGATGGAGATGAAGGGCATCTCGCTGCGCTTCGGGGGCGTGAAGGCGATCACCGATATCAGCTTCGACATCCGCGAGGGCGAGATCCGGGCAATCATCGGGCCCAACGGCGCGGGCAAATCCTCGATGCTGAATGTCATTTCGGGCTTCTACATCCCGCAGGAAGGCGAGGTCTGGTACAAGGGCGCGCGGCGCCCGCAGATGAAGCCTTACGAAGTGGCTCAACAGGGCATTGCCCGGACCTTTCAGAATATCGCGCTCTTCGAGGGCATGTCGGTTCTCGACAATGTCATGACGGGCCGGCTTAACCACATGACGACAGGACTTCTCGCGCAATCTGTCTGGAGGGGAAAGGCCGAGGCCGAAGAGGTGGCCAATCGCGAGAAAGTCGAGAAAGTCATCGACTTCCTCGAGATCCAGCACATTCGCAAGACGCCCGTGTCGCGCCTGCCCTACGGCCTCAAGAAACGGGTCGAGCTGGCGCGTGCCCTGGCCGCGGAGCCGAGCCTGCTTCTGCTCGACGAGCCGATGGCAGGGATGAACGTGGAAGAGAAGGAAGACATGTCGCGCTTCATTCTCGATGTGAACGATGAATTCGGCACGACGATCGCGCTCATCGAACATGACATGGGCGTGGTCATGGACCTTTCCGACCGCGTCGTCGTGATGGATTACGGCAAGAAGATCGGTGATGGCACGCCCGACGAGGTGCGGGGCAACCAGGCCGTGATCGATGCCTACCTGGGGGTGAGCCATGACTGATTTTCCGCTCCCCATGCAGCCTGGTGCTGCAAGAATTTTCGAAAATTCTTGTCAAAATTCTTCGAAGAATTTTGGCCCCCGAATGACCACAGGAGGCCCGAGCCATGTCTGACCAGTTCATCTTCGGAATCGAAGTCTTCCTCAACGGGCTCATGGCCGGTGTGCTCTACGCGCTCGTGGCGCTGGGCTTCGTGCTCATCTACAAGGCCTCCGGCATCTTCAACTATTCGCAAGGCGTCATGGCGCTCTTCGCAGCGGCAACGCTTGTGGGGATCATGAATGGCCAGGTGCCCTTCAGCCATCTCATCAACGCGATCTTCGGCACCGAGGTGCATCACTTCGGTTGGCACTTGCCGGGCATTCTCGGCATCTTGCTGACGGCGGCCGTGATGGTCCTGCTGGCCTGGTTCGTGCAGAGGTTCATCTTCCGACATCTCGTCGGGCAGGAGCCGATCATCCTCTTCATGGCGACGATCGGTCTTGCCTATTTCCTCGAAGGATTCAGCGACCTGATGTGGGGCTCCGAGATCAAGACGCTCGATGTCGGGCTGCCGCAGGGCATCAACACATGGATCGACGAGACGACATTCGGCATCTTCGGCTACGGCTTCTTCATCGACAATCTCGATATCTTCGCAACGATCGTTGCCGCGCTGCTGGTGATCGCGCTGGTGATCTTCAGCCAATACACAAAGCAGGGCCGCGCCATGCGCGCGGTTGCGGATGATCACCAGGCGGCGCTCTCGGTGGGGATCAACCTGAACTTCATCTGGGTCATGGTCTGGTCGCTGGCGGGCTTAGTCGCGCTCGTCGCCGGGATCATGTGGGGCACGAAATCGGGCGTCCAGTTCTCGCTGTCGCTCATTGCGCTCAAGGCCTTGCCCGTGCTCATGCTCGGCGGCTTCACCTCCATTCCCGGGGCGATTGTCGGAGGGCTCATCATCGGCGTCGGTGAGAAGCTCTTTGAATTCCTCATCGGCCCGATGGTCGGCGGCGCCACGGAAAACTGGTTCGCCTATGTGCTGGCCCTCATCTTCCTCGTCTTCCGGCCTCAGGGCCTCTTCGGCGAGAAGATCATTGAGAGGGTGTAGCCGTGAGCAAGCTCATCGCCATCATAAATGTCATCGCCTGGTCGGGGTTCTGGGCTTTCGGCTACCTTGCCCTGACCTCCGAAACGACAAATGCCGCGCAGATGACGACAGCCGCGATCCTCGCGGCGCTGGGCGCGGCAGTAGGGCTCTGGGCTTATTTCCAGCTCGTGAAACATGCAGAAGAAACAGGCTACGCCAAGCGGCCCAACCGGGCCCTGCCTAGCAATGAAGAAGAAAATGGGGAGACAGCCTGATGTTCTATCGTGAGGCCGGTGATTTCAAGACGTCCTATGAAGATGACGGGCAGACCTTCCCGATCAAGTTCGATCGTTACCGCTATTATTTCGTGCTCTTCGTGGCCTTCGCCCTCGTGCCATTCCTGATCAACGATTACTGGGTCAACGCGATCTTCCTGCCGTTCCTGATCTATTCGATCGCGGCGATCGGCCTGAACATCCTCGTCGGTTATTGCGGGCAGGTCTCGCTGGGCACCGGCGGGTTCATGGCCGTGGGTGCCTATGCCTGCTACAAGTTCATGACGGGCATGGATATCTGGATCGGCGGGGTGCAATACGCGCTGCCCCCGATCAATATCTTCTTCTCCGTCCTGCTTGCCGGTTTCGTCACGGCGGCGGTTGGCGTTCTCTTCGGCCTGCCGAGCTTGCGCATCAAGGGCTTCTACCTGGCCGTTGCAACGCTCGCGGCGCAGTTCTTTCTCGTCTGGCTCTTCAACAAATGGAGCTGGGCCTACAACTATTCGTCCTCCGGCCAGATCAACGCCCCCGAGCGAGAGATATTCGGTGTCGCCGTGACGGGATCGAGCACGGACGCCTGGGCGACATACCTGTTCTGCCTCGTATTCGCCACGCTCACTGCAATCGTTGCACGCAATCTCACGCGCGGGAGTGTCGGGCGCAAGTGGATGGCGATCCGCGACATGGACATCGCCGCCGAGATCATCGGGGTGAACCCGCTGCGCGCGAAGCTCAGCGCCTTCGCCGTCAGTTCGTTCTACGTTGGTATCGCGGGCGCGCTCTTCTTCGCGGTCTATCTCGGCGCGGTCGAGGTGGGCGAAGCCTTCGGCATCCAGAAGTCCTTCATGGTGCTGTTCATGGTCATCATCGGCGGGCTCGGCTCGATCTTCGGCTCCTTTGCGGGCGCGGCGTTCCTCGTCTTGTTGCCGGTGCTGCTGAAGCTGATGCTGGCCGACGAGGCGGACAGCATCTCGCCGGTCGCCAATGTCTTTGCCTGGCTGTTCCTTGCGCTCTTCGCGGTTTCGGCGATCATGTTCCTGGTCAGCGCGGTGCGCAGCCGGTCGATAGCGTCCACATCGGCGCTCTACTGGCTCGGCGCCTCCATCGCAACCTTCATCATCTACGCGCTGACGATCGGCGGCATGGGCTGGCCAACGGATATTGTCGCTCACTTCCAGTTCGTTATCGTGGGTGCATTGATCATCATCTTCCTCATCGCCGAGCCACACGGGCTTGCCCAACTCTGGCGCGTGTCGAAGGAGAAGCTGAGATTGTGGCCCTTCCCGCACTGAGGAAAGGCCCAATGAAGACGGCTGGGGCCCCTCGGGCCTCACGCCACATCGGATAAAACCAAGGGAGGAGAAACCGATGAAGACAAGATTGGCAACAATGGCCGTGGCTGCCGTGATGGCAGCAGGGCCCGTGATGGCGGACCTCGTGTTCCCATCGCTCAGCTACCGCACGGGCCCATATGCTGCGGGCGGTATTCCATTTGCCGACGGCTACGCCGACTATTTCACGCTGCTCAACGAGCGTGACGGCGGCATCGGTGGCGAGTCGGTGCGCGTTCCGGAATGCGAAACCGCTTATAACACCGAAAAAGGGGTCGAGTGCTACGAGGCGACCAAGGATCTTGGCTCGCTCGTCTACCAGCCGCTTTCGACCGGGATTACCTATCAGCTGATTCCCAAGGTTACGGCAGATGGCATCCCGATGTTGACATCGGGCCTGGGGCGTACTTCGGCCAAGAACGGCGCAGTATTCCCTTGGGTGTTCAATTTCCCCGCCAACTACTGGGATGGCGCCTCGGTCGCGATCAAGCACATCATCGACCAAGAAGGCGGTGACGTCAGCGATAAGACGATTACGCTGGTCTATCACAACTCCGCCTACGGCAAGGAGCCGATCCGCACGCTCGAAGAGCTTTCGGAAAAGCACGGTTACGAGCTCAAGATGCTGCCCGTTGATCACCCGGGACAGGAGCAGAAGTCGCAGTGGCTTCAAATTCGCCGAGACCAGCCCGACTACGTCATCATGTATGGCTGGGGTGTCATGAACCAGGTGGCGATCCAGGAAGCGGCCAACATCCGCTTTCCGATGGAGAACTTCATCGGCATCTGGTGGTCAGGCGCTGAGCATGACGTGACGCCTGCCGGCGCTGCGGCGGACGGCTACAAGGCCCTGACCTTCCACAATGTGGGATCGGACTTCCCGATCTTCGACGACATCCAGGAATATGTCGTTGACGAGGGCCTCGAGGCCGGTTCCGGCGACCAGATCGGCACGGCGCTGTATAACCGTGGTCTTTATGGCGCGATGCTGGTTGCCGAGGCTGCGAAAACCGCGCAGGCGATCCACGGCGTTTCGGCGATCACTCCGGAGATGATGCGTGACGGGATGGAAGCTCTCGAAGTGACAGAGGAGCTGATGACCGAGCTTGGCATGCCGAATTTCGGTCCGAGCTTCGAAGTCTCCTGTGAGAACCACGGTGGCCCTGGCCTTGGCGCAATTTCGCAGTGGGACGCTTCGGCGGGCGAGTGGAGCCTCATCACGGACTTCATGGAATCCGACATGGACGTGATTCAGCCGCTGATCAAAGCCGACTCGGAAGCCTATGCCGAAGAGGCTGGCATCGAGATGGGCTGCAACTAAGCGAAAGGGTTGCCCGCAGGTGCTGCGGGCAACCACCCAAACAGAGAATTCATGAAAAGCGAGCCCTGACATGTTGGACGCCGGAGACACAAAAGAAGCCGTTCTCGAGGTCAATAGTATCGAGGTGATCTACAATCACGTGATCCTCGTGTTGAAAGGCGTCTCGCTGAGCGTCCCGAAAGGTGGGATTACTGCCCTGCTCGGCGGCAACGGAGCCGGGAAGACGACCACGCTGAAGGCCATTTCGAACCTGCTGCATTCCGAGCGCGGCGAAGTGACCAAGGGCAACGTGCGCTACAGAGGTGAATCGGTGCAGCATCTTGACCCTGCCGACCTCGTCAAACGCGGTGTCGTGCAGGTCATGGAAGGGCGGCATTGCTTCGAGCACCTGACAGTCGAGGAGAACCTCCTGACAGGGGCTTACACGAGGGACGATGGCAAGGGCGCGATCGATGCGGACCTCGAAATGGTCTACGATTATTTCCCGCGCCTCAAGGAGCGCCGCAGAAGCCAGGCGGGATATACATCCGGCGGTGAGCAGCAGATGGTCGCCATTGGCCGCGCGCTTCTCAGCAAGCCGGAAACCATCCTGCTTGACGAGCCCTCGATGGGCCTCGCTCCCCAGCTCGTGGAGCAGATCTTCCAGATCGTCAAATCGCTGAACGAGAACGAGGGCTATACCTTCCTTCTCGCCGAGCAGAACACCAACGTGGCGCTCCGCTATGCGCATTACGGCTACATTCTTGAGTCGGGCCGCGTCGTGATGGACGGCCCAGCGGCGGAACTCCGTGAAAACCCCGACGTGAAGGAATTCTATCTCGGCATGTCCGATGAAGGCCGAAAGAGCTTTCGAGATGTACGGTCCTACCGGCGCAGAAAGCGTTGGCTGAGCTGATGAAACCCATGGTTTCAGCAGGCAAGGGCGCGTCTTTGAAAACCTGCACTGAAAAAGACCTTGCGCTGGTGAGCGGTTAAATTCCGATCGCAGTTTCTGTGGGGAACAATGGCTCCTCACTATCGCACATTGATTCAGGGAGATCAGAGGTATGACTGACCATTTCGACACGATGGAAACGCGAACACCCGAGGAGCGTGCAGCGGAAATCGCCAGGGTCCTTCCTGAACAGGTTGCCAGGGCGCAAGCGCTTCCCGGATATGGTAATAGCCTGGCTGATGTGGTGGCGACATCGATCACAACACCCGAAGCGCTCGCTTCGCTGCCTGTCCTGCGCAAATCCGACCTGAGCAAGGCTCAGAAGGCAGAGCCGCCCTTCGGCGGGCTTACTTCGCGCCGCGCCAACCAGTTTGCGCATGTTTTCCAATCGCCGGGGCCGATCTACGAGCCGGGGCAGGTTGCCAAGGATTGGTGGCGCGCCGGTCGCTTCCTGCACGCTGCGGGCATCGGCAAGGATGATATCGTTCAGAACTGCTTTTCCTATCACCTGACGCCAGCGGGCATGATGTTCGAAAACGGGGCCAGAGCCGTGGGCGCGACAGTTCTGCCTGCCGGCGTTGGCCAGACCGAGCTGCAGGCGCAGGCGGCGCATGACGTCGGAACGACAGCCTACGCGGGCACGCCCGACTACCTGAAGATCATTCTCGACAAGGCAGATGAGATGGGGCTCGAGCTGAAGATCTCCAAGGCTGTTGTGGGGGGTGGCGCGCTTTTCCCCTCCTTGCGTCAGGAATACGCGGACCGCGGCATCGCCTGCCTGCAAAGCTATGGCACGGCCGATCTTGGCACGATCGCATATGAGACGTCGGCGGTGGATGGGATGGTCGTCGATGAGGGTGTGATTGTCGAGATCGTCACACCGGGCACGGGCGATCCTGTTGCGCCCGGAGAGGTCGGCGAGGTGGTCGTGACTACGCTCAACCCCGACTATCCGCTTATTCGCTTCGCCACGGGTGACATGAGCGCGGTGATGGAAGGGCAAAGCCCTTGTGGACGTACCAACATGCGGATCAAGGGCTGGATGGGCCGCGCCGATCAGACCACGAAGATCAAGGGCATGTTCGTGCGGCCCGAGCAGGTGGCTGCGCTGGTGGCCAGGCATGAGGAGGTTTCCAAAGCTCGGGTGGTTGCCAGGCGCGAGGGAGAGATGGATGCGATGACCGTTCAGATCGAGGGTGATGCGTCCTTCTCGGAGGCCTATGGCAAGTCCGTGAGCGAGGTGCTGAAGCTCAAGGGGCGGATCGAGGTCGTCGCACAGGGCAGCTTGCCGAATGATGGCAAGGTCATCGAAGATCAACGCAACTACGATTGAGGGCATGTGGAGGCGGAGATCACCAGCTCATGGCGGTCTTTGGGGTTGATCCTTGCGCGATCTCTTTCAAATGACCGCCTTGTCCCAAAGCCGCTCCACTGAGGTATCAGGGGCAAAGAAAAAGGCCGCCCGAGAGGGGCGGCCTTTTCGCAATAATGGCTTTTGATGTCAGCCCTGGCGTGCTTTGAAGCGGCGCTGTGTCTTGTTGATCACGTAGACGCGGCCCTTGCGGCGCACGACGCGGCAATCACGATGCCGGTTCTTCAGCGAGCGAAGCGAGTTCTTGACCTTCATGGGTCATCTCCTTGATCGCGGCGCAGGCCTTGCGCCTTGGTTAGCGGGTGCTTCGGCAGGCCGAAGCGGTGAAATCCATGGTGGGCGATACTAGGTTCGAACTAGTGACCCCTTCGATGTCAACGAAGTGCTCTACCACTGAGCTAATCGCCCTCTCCGGCAAGGTTCAGACCCCTGCAAAAAGCAGGGGCGCGGAAACCCGCGCCAGTGAGCCGTTTCTATAAAAGGAGTCGCAGACATGATCAAGGGCTTTTGGAAGGAGAAATCTTCGGTCTATAATTC
>JAWLEL010000087.1:0-8531 GCA_041686165.1 Lentibacter sp. | reverse complement strand
CTTGAAGGCTTCGTGCGGTTCCACATCCGGTTTCATATCGCCCGGCCCGAAGAGGTCTTCATCGCCTACATGGAGCTGCGCAGCCTCGATGCGGAGAACTTCGCCAAGATCGAGGCCCTGCGGCGGACTTACGAAGATGAGCTTGAAGGCATCCTGCGGCGCGGTGCGCAGGCGGGTGTCTTCGAAGTCGAGGATGCCAAGGTCGCGACGCTGGCCGTCATCGCCATGCTGACCGGTGTGAACACCTGGTATCGCAGCGGCGGGCGGCTCTCGCTCGAAGAGGTGGAGGATATCTACTGGACCATGGCGCGCCGCGCGGTGGGGGCGGGAGCTTCCGCAGATCAGTAGCCCGCTGCGCGATCCACGAGATGCAGGAAGGGCTCGCCCGCCTCGCCGCGCCGGATGTTCTCGGCGAGCACTTCGGCGCAGGTTTCCGCGCGGGTTTCCGAGGCGATATGCGGCGTGACCGTGACGGAAGGGTGCGTCCAGTAGGGATGATCGCCGGGCAGCGGCTCGCGGCGGAAGACATCGAGCGTGGCATGGGCGATATGCCCGCTGTCCAGCGCGGCGAGAAGCGCGTCGTCGTCGATCAGCGGGCCGCGCCCCGGGTTGATGACGAAGCTGCCTTCCGGCATCAGGGCCAGTGCTTGCGCGTCGAGCGTGTTTTCCGTCTCGGGTGTGAGTGGCAGAAGCAGGATGACGATATCGGAGCGCTTCAGGGCGTCTTTCAGGCCGTCCGCGCCGGAATAGCAGGTGATGGCCTCGTGGCTCTTCTGGCGGCGGGACCAGCCGGCCACGTCGAAGCCGAGCTGCGCCAGCGCCTCGGCGCAGGCAAGCCCCAGCTCGCCGATGCCCAGCACCGTCACGCGGCGGTCGCGCGCCAGCGGCGGCGGCGTTGGCTCCCAGCGCTTCTCGGGGTTCACGATATGGGCGTCCATGCCGAGATGGTGGCGCAGCGTGTGGCCCGTGACCCATTCGACCATCCCTTGCCTCAGGCCGAAATCGACCATCCGTGTGAGCGGCGCCTTCAGCGTCTCGTTGTGCGTGATGGCCTCGACACCCGCCCAGATGTTCATCACCGCCTTGAGCCGGGTGTAGGGCGTGAAATCCTTCAGCTCGGAATTGGGCGCGTAGATGATGTAGTCGACTTCTTCAGGCGCGAAATCGAGGCGCAGGTCGACATCGACACCGGCCTTCTCGAAGGCACGGGGCAGGGCGTCGCGATATTGTTCCCAGCGTTCGGGCTTGGCGGCGAAGAGAGCGTTGACTGTCATCAGGGCTACCTTGGTTTGTGGACATGGGCCGACTGCACGAGGCCGAAGGCGATCATCAGCACCATCATGGCCGAGCCGCCATAGCTGACCAGCGGCAGGGGCACGCCGACGACGGGGATGAGCCCCATGACCATGGACATGTTGACGGCGAAGAACAAGAAGAAGGTCACGGCGATTCCGAGGGTGAGCAGGCTACCGTAGCGGTTGGCGTTGCTCACCGCCGAGATCACGCAAAAGAAGACGATCAGCGCGTAGAGCGCCAGAAGCGAGAAGGCACCGATGAAGCCGAATTCCTCCGACAGCGTCGTGAAGATGAAATCGGTGTGTTTCTCGGGCAGGAAGTTGAGGCGGCTCTGCGTGCCCTGCATGAAGCCGCGCCCGGTCCAGCCGCCCGAGCCGAGGGCGATCTTGGACTGGGTGATGTGATAGCCCGCCCCGAGCGGATCGACCGCCGGGTCGAGAAAGGTGTCGATCCGGCGATACTGGTAATCGTTGAGGATTTGCCACGTGGTCCCGCGAGATTCGAAAACCGTTGTAATGAGGCCGATGCCCGCGGCGATGACGGCGGCGAAATAGGCCCAGTGGACCCCTGCGATGAACATCAGTGCGCCACCGCCCGCGAGCAGCAGGATCGAGGTGCCGAGATCGGGCTGGCGCAGGACGAGGACCGTCGGCAGCAGGATGAGCACCACCGGGATCGCCACCCACAACGGATGGGAGACCCGCTTGAGCGGCAGCCAGTCGTAATAGGCAGCCAGCAGCATCACCAGAGTGATTTTCATCAGCTCGGAAGGTTGCAGCCGGATGACGCCGAGATCGATCCAGCGTTGCGCACCCATTCCGGTTTCGCCGACAAGCTCGACCGCCACCAGCAGCAGCAGCGAGATGCCATAGGCGACGGCAGAGACGTTGCGCCAGAACCAGATCGGGACCATCGCCACGAAGATCATCATCACGAAGCCGGCCCCGAAGCGCTTCATCTGGGGCTCTGCCCAGAGGGTGATGTCGCCGCCCGCGACGGAATAGAGCATCAGGAAGCCGACCGAGGCGACCGCGATGAGCAGCAGCGCGAGCGGCCAGTTGATGAACAGGACCTTGCGGGCCCCCGTGGGGACGTATTTTACGTTGTATTCGAGATAGCTCATGCCCGGCCGGGCTCCTCGCCACGGGGCGGCGGGCGCATCTCGCGCAGGCGTTCCTGCTGGCTGCGAATGCGGCCGCGGTCACGCGCCGGGTATTCGGAAAGCGGCGGATCCTCGCCGTAGAGCGCCTGCAAGGTGATGTCGCGTGCTATGGGCGCCGCCGTCATGGCGCCGCCGCAGCCATGCTCGACCACGACAGAGACGGCGATGCGCGGCTCGTCATGGGGCGCGAAGTCCACGAAGAGCGCGTGATCGCGCTGGCGCCATGGCACCTCGTCGCATTGGACCCGGCGGGAGATGACCTGGCTCGTTCCCGTCTTGCCGGCCATGCGTGTATTTTCGCCGGCGATGCGGCTGCCGCGGCCCGTGCCGCGCGCATGGTTGACCACTTCGTACATCCCCCGGCGGATCTGGCGCAGGTGGTTCTCGTTCACATCGAGCGGCTCTCCCGCGCCGCTGGGCTGCTCCAGGCCGTCGATCGTCTTGATGAGCCGGGGGCTGATGTTGCGCCCCGTGGCAAGCCGCGCGGTCATCACCGCCAGTTGCAGCGGCGAGGCCAGAACGAAGCCCTGGCCGATGGCGGCATTGACGCTATCGCCGATCACCCAGCTTTCCCCGTGCGCCTGCTGTTTCCAGTCTTTTGTCGGGGCCAGGCCCCCGCTCACGGAAGACATGGGAATATCATGGCGCACCCCGATTCCGAACTTGCGGGCCATCGCCGAGATGCGTTCGATTCCCACTTCCAGGGCAAGTTCGTAGAAATAGACATCGCAGCTTTCACGCAGGGCGCGAACCAGATCGACATTTCCGTGGCCCGAGCGTTTCCAGCAGCCGAACTTCTGGCTGTGAACCTCCAGGTGCCCATTGCACCGGAACGTGTCTTCAGGCGATACCACCCCGGCCTCCAGCGCGGCGAGCGCTGTGATCATCTTGAAGGTGGAGCCGGGCGGGTAGGCACCTTGCACCGATTTCGAGACAAGGGGCCGGTGATCGTCCTCGATGAGCGCCTGATAATCGGCCACGGAAATCCCGTTGACGAAGAGATTGGGGTCGAAGGCCGGGGCGGAGCCGATGGCCAGAAGATCGCCGCTTTCGCAATCGATCACCACGGCGGCGGCGCTCTCATCGCCCAGCCGGGCCTGCACGTAGTTCTGCAACATGTGGTCGACGGTGAGCTGGATGTCGGCCCCGGGCGTGCCCTGCAAGCGGCCAAGCTCGCGCACCTCGCGGCCGGCGGCATTCACTTCGAGACGCTGCGTGCCGGCCTTCCCGCGCAGGAGCCCCTCTCCGCGCGCCTCCAGCCCGGTCTTGCCGATCTGGAACCGTGGCAGGTTGAGCAGGGGGTCGGGGTTTTCGATACGGTCGAGATCGTAGTCGGAGACCGGCCCGACATAGCCGATGACATGGGTGAAATCGGACTTGAGCGGATAGGACCGCGACAGCGCCACCTGCGGCTCGACACCGGGCAGGGCGGGGGCATTCGCGGCCACGCGGCTCAGGTCTTGCCAGCTGATCTTCTCGGCGATGGTCACCGGCACATCGCCGCGCCGTTTGGCCAGTTCCTCACGCGCTTCCTTGACCAGCACGGGGTCGAGGGCGATGAGCTTGCCGAGGCGGTCGATGGTCTCGTCGATATCACCCGCATCCTCGCGGGTGATCGTCACCCTGTAGCTCGGGACGTTGGCCGCGATGATCCGGCCTGTCCTGTCGAAGACCTGACCGCGCTCTGGCGGAATCAGGCTGATCTTGATGCGGTTTTCCTCGGCGAGGAAGCGATACTGGTCGGATTGGCTGACCTGCAGGTAATGCATCCGCGCGCCGAGCACGCCCACCAGCCCGGCTTGCAGGCCGCCCACGAGTAGCGAACGGCGCGTGACGATCGCCTGTGAGCGGTTCTTTTCGCCTGTGCTCTTGCGCATCGCGGGCCTCCTGGAGCCTAAAGCCGCTGACCGAGGGCATTCACCTCGCCCAGCACGGGTTTCGTGAGGCGGAAGAATACATAAGAGAACCCGATCACAACAGGGTAGCACAGTATCGTGAGCATTGTCTGACCCAATGCGACAGTGAAAGCGAGTTGCTCGATGAGAAGCGTGGCAAGGATGAGCCGGTAGGCGAGGATCACCGCGATGACGGCCATGGCGGCAGAGGCCCATTCGACCGTGAAGGGCATGTCACGCAGCTTGCCCGCACGGGCCTTGAGCATCTCCAGCGCAATCAGCGAAAGCCCGGCATAGAGCCCCGGCGGACGCCCGAAGATAAGGTCGGCGAAGAGCATGACCAGCGCGAAGAGCACCGGCGGGACGAACTCGCCGCGCCGCAGCGCCCAGGCGAAGCCAAGGACCAGGAGCAGATCGGGCGAGGGCCATCTTCCGGGCGTGGTTTCGAACGGAATAAGGTGAACGAAGATGACAGCGCCGCTCAGCAGCACGAACATGGCGCGCATGAACCAGAGCCGCATGAGGGAGTTTTCATTCATCGCCCAGTGCCTCCGCCCCCAGTGTGTCTGCCGGTTCGATCCTTTGATCCTGAGGTGCGAGGGGGGCGGGAGGCCCGTCCCCGGGAAGGATCATCTGGCCCGGATCTTCGATGCGCTCGGTGCCGTAGTTGCGCAGGATACGCAGGAATTTCAGCCGCTCGTAGTCGGCGCTGAGGCGCACGCGCATCCGGCCGCCCTTGTCCGTGGCGACATGGCCGATGAGCACGCCTGCGGGGAACACCTCGCCGTCGCCCGATGTCACGACGCGGTCGCCCGCTTGCACGAGATCGCGATTCTCGATGAAATCAATCGGCGGCGCGAGGGTATTGTCTCCCACGATGAGCCCGCGCTGGCCCGATGGCTGGATCGTGACCGGCACGCGGCTTGACGGATCGGTCAGCAGGAGGATGCGCGAGGAGCGCTCTCCGACGCCGGAGACGCGGCCCACGAGGCCGATCCCGTCCATCGCGGCCCAGCCGTCGATGATACCGTCGCGCGCGCCGACGTTGATCAGCACCGACTGGCGATAGGGCGAACCGCTGTCGGCCAGCACCACGCCGGTGACATAGGTCAGGCGCGGGTCGAGGCGCACGTTGTTCAGATCAAGCAGGCGGGCGTTCTCCTGTTCGAGTTGCAGGGCCGCTTCCTTCCAGCTTTTCATTTGCTGAAGTTCGCGGCGAAGTTCCTGGTTCTGCTTGTAGATTTGCTGATAGCTCTGGAAGTCGCGGATGAGGTTCGCCGTGGCTGTAACAGGCGCGAGGGCCCAGTCGAAACTGGGCACGACGCGGTCGATCACGGCGATGCGAAAGCGCTCGACGCGGGGGCTGTCGATCCGCCAGAGCACGAAGATCGCCAGGAGCAGGAGCACCAGAAGACCGAGGATCAGGCGCTTGAGCGGGCCTGAAAAATCCTCTGATCTGAGCGGTTCCTTCGCCAAGACTGGCCTTCCTCCGCCTCAGTGGCGGCTCAGCTTTCGTAGTCGATCGCGTGGGCGAGCTGTTTCTCGAATTCGAGCGCCTTGCCGGTGCCAAGCGCCACGCAGTTGAGCGACTCGTCGGCGATGGACACGCCAAGGCCGGTCTGCTCGCGAAGGGCAAGGTCGAGATCCCCCAGAAGCGCGCCGCCGCCCGTGAGCATGACGCCACGGTCCACGATATCGGCGGCAAGGTCGGGCGGTGTCGTCTCGAGCGCGGTCATGACCGCTTCGCAGATCTGCTGGACGGGCTCGGAGAGCGCCTCGGCAACCTGCGCCTGGCTGATCTCGGTTTCCTTGGGAACGCCTGTGAGCAGGTCACGTCCGCGCACCTGGATCGAGGTGCCGCGCCCGTCATCGGGCATGCGCGCGGTGCCGATGGTCGTCTTGATGCGCTCGGCGGTGGATTCGCCGACGAGCAGGTTCTGCTGGCGACGCAGGTAGGAGATGATCGCTTCGTCCATCCGGTCCCCGCCGACGCGGACGGAGCGGGCATAGACGATGTCGCCCAGCGACAGGACGGCAACTTCCGTTGTCCCGCCGCCGATGTCCACGACCATGTTGCCGGTGGGATCGGTGATCGGCATGCCCGCGCCGATGGCGGCGGCGATGGGCTCGGCGATGAGGCCCGCGCGGCGCGCGCCCGCACTCAGGACCGACTGGCGGATGGCGCGTTTCTCGACCGGCGTGGCGCCGTGGGGCACGCAGACGATGACCTTCGGCTTGGAGAAGGTCGAACGCTTGTGAACCTTGCGGATGAAATGCTTGATCATTTCCTCGGCCACGTCGAAATCGGCGATCACCCCTTCACGCATCGGGCGGATTGCCTCGATGGTTCCGGGGGTGCGCCCGAGCATGAGCTTGGCATCTTCCCCGACGGCAAGAACCTTCTTCTGACCGTTCTTGACGTGATAGGCGACGACGGACGGCTCGTTGAGGATAACGCCGCGGCCCTTCACGTAGACCAGGGTATTTGCTGTGCCCAGATCAATTGCCATGTCGGACGAGAAGAGGCCGGGCAGTTTGTCGAATATGGACATGGGTGGGAGCGATCCTGAAGTAGCGTTGCGTTTGAGCCGGAGACTCGGCGTTATCGGGCGGGTTATATGCCCGCAAGGGACTTCGTGAAAGGGGTAAACGCAAGCGGCCTTGAGCAGTAAACCGCTCACGGGCGGCGGCGCAGGCTCTCAGGTGATCTGGTGTTCTGCGTGCGCCGCGAGCAAAGAGGTGCATTGCCGCTGGCGCGCGGGTGTGGTTTCATCGCTTCGGAAGACGGGTGCCCTGGACGGTGCGGCCGCATGTGCAGTTGGGAAGGAACGGATTTGATGAAGAAAGTTGGTTTTTCGGTGACGGCCGCGCTTTTGCTTGTGGCGGGATGCGAGGAATTCGAAGGGACGAGCGGGCAGGATTCCGGGCGTTTCATCAGTGATCTGCCGGAGTCTGTCGTCGAAATCGCCGCGCCCTATCAGAACCTGGACGCCGTCGTCTACCGCGAGGAAGACAACTGCTACTGGTATCAGCATGTCGGCCCGGTCGAAACGACTTTCCTTCCCCTGCGCACATCGGGCGGCAACCCGATCTGCACGCGCGCGGAGTCCTGAGCGCGCCCTTTGCGCTCAAACGGTCGGCGTGAGCTTGTCCTCGGAGGGGTGCAGGTGAGCCGTCGAGCCGGTTTCGACCTGTTCGTAGAGCCCGATGATATGCGCCATGACCATTCGCACGCAGCCCGAACTGGCGCGCCCGCCGATAGAGCGGGGGCTGGGCGAGCCGTGGATGCGCAGATAGGTGTCGCGATTGCCCTTGTAGAGATAAAAGGCGCGTGATCCCAAGGGATTGTTCGGTCCGGCGTCCATACCCTCTTCGTATTGGGCATACTGGTCCGGCTCGCGCTCGATCATCGCCTTGGTCGGTGTCCAGGTCGGCCACTTCCTCTTGTACTTGATGTTGAATACGCCCGGCTCGTAGAGATCCCCCTTGGCGATGGCGACACCGTAGCGCATGGCGATCCCGTCCTCGCGGACGTGATAGAGATAGCGCGCCACCGCATCGACATGAATGTCGCCCACGGCCAGGCCGGTGTTGGCCTTGACGAGCTGGGGCAGGAAGCGGGATTGCAAACCCCAGGGGTTCGATGTGGCGGGATCATAGCCCGCCGGGATGACCTGCGCGTCCCAAGTCTCCCACATGGAGCGGGGCGATTTGGGCGCCGCCGATGCGAGCGGCGCGATCGGGGCGGAGAACATGGCAGCGCCCGTGGCGATGAAATGGCGTCTTGTCAGCATGGTAGACTAATCTTTTTTCAGTTTTCACTATATCAACTCACTATTCCCGAGTCCGGTTCCAAAGGCAATTGCCGACTGTTCACGTCGCCGTGGGGCGTTACCGAGCGGGAACAGAAAAGGGTGCCCCGGGGCCAGCCTTTAGCAATGATCGATGCGGCACGGCGCTGAGAGCCGTTCAGGGCAACACGATGACACAGATCCAGCTTTGGAAGATTTCTTCGGGAGCTGGAGCGATGAATCTCGGCTGTGCGGACGGAGCGGACGTTGGATCAAGGCGCGCGATTGCCAGACCGCGGGATGGCGATCCATCGTGGAGGGCGCAGAGCTTTATGCCAGCCAAACCCGAAACAGATCAGAGCGGCGCGCCCAGCCTCTCCAAATCGC
>JAWLEL010000086.1:0-8616 GCA_041686165.1 Lentibacter sp. | reverse complement strand
AAGGCCAGCTGCGCTGGGGCGCGCTTTCAGCCTTCCTGTTCTGCGAGGAAGCGTTCGGCCTCCAGCGCAGCCATGCAGCCCATGCCTGCCGAGGTCACCGCCTGGCGATACTTGTGATCGGTCAGATCGCCCGCGGCGAAGACGCCGGGAATCGAGGTTTCGGTGCTGTCGGGCTTGGTCACGACATAGCCGCCCATATGCGTTTCAAGCGCGTCCTTGACCAGCTCGTTGGCGGGGGCGTGGCCGATGGCGATGAAGACACCCTTGCAGGGGATGTCGGTGATCTCGCCTGTCTTGGTGTGTTTGACCTTCACACCTTCGACGCCCAGAGGACTGTCCGCACCGTAGACTTCTTCGATCTCATGGAACCAGAGCGGTTCGATCTTGGGATTCTTCCTGAGCCTGTCTTCGAGGATCTTCTCGGAGCGCAGCTCGTCGCGGCGGTGAATGAGCGTGACCTTGGAGGCGAAATTTGTCAGGAAGAGCGCTTCCTCCACAGCCGTATTGCCGCCGCCAACCACGACGATTTCCTGGCCGCGATAGAAGAAGCCATCGCATGTGGCGCAGGCCGACACGCCGAAGCCCTTGAACTTTTCTTCCGAGGGCAGGCCGAGCCACTTGGCACGCGCGCCCGTCGCCAGGATCACTGCGTCACAGGTATAATGCGTGCCGCTGTCGCCCTCGGCCTTGAAGGGGCGCTCTGAGAGGTCCAGATCGGTGATGATGTCAGCGATGATCTCCGTGCCAACGGCCTTGGCGTGTGCTTCCATGCGGATCATCAGGTCAGGGCCCTGCACCTCTGTATCGCCCGGCCAGTTCTCGACGTCGGTCGTCGTTGTGAGCTGGCCACCAGGCTCGATGCCCTGCACGAGGATCGGCTCCAGCATCGCGCGGCTCGCGTAGACGGCCGCAGTGTAGCCCGCCGGGCCGGAGCCTATGATCAGAACCTTGGTGTGACGTGTCTCGCTCATGGTGCCCCCGCAGCCTTTCGGATCTTGAGTTTCACGGGCGATATAGCCTTGGCGGGGCTGGATTGAAAGGCGAATATGAGGCCTTGCCCGATGAGGTGTTTTGGCTCTTGATACAAGGAAATATTTTCGTATATTGCGCACTGTTGAAATATTATTGCGCAATTGAGCCCTTGAGGTATAACAAGCGCAATATTTCGGGGGGCGGTGATGCCTGTTACAAGACTTGATGATATTGATCGCAAGATCCTTGCGGAACTGCAAGCCGATGGGCGCATGACGAATGTCGAGTTGGCAAGGCGCGTGGGAATTTCCGCGCCACCCTGCCTGCGACGCGTGCGAACGCTCGAGGATGCAGGGTTCGTGAAAGGGTATCACGCTGATGTGGATGCGCGCGCGCTGGGGTTCGAGGTACAGGTCTTCGCCATGGTCGGCTTGGTGAGTCAGGCCGAAGCCGACCTGAGCGCATTCGAGGACCGTTGCCGGAACTGGCCGCTCGTGCGCGAATGTCACATGCTCAACGGGGAGGTCGACTTCGTGCTCAAATGCGTGGCCCCCGACCTGTCGACGTTTCAGAGTTTTCTGACCGAAGAACTGACGGCCGCGGAGAATGTGGCCAGCGTGAAAACATCGCTCGTCATCCGCGTGGCGAAAGATACGCCCGGCGTGCCCTTCGAGGTGCTCGAAGAACGCCTGGCCCGCGATGCCTGATCTGGCCGCTTGGTCTGATTGTGTGCCTTCGGCACGCTCTATGCACGCGCAGGGGGCGCTCGCGCCCCCTCTGCCTCCGGCATTCACCCCCTGAGGATATTTTCAGCAAGAAGAAAGACATTGTTAACCATATGCTGGGATCCTTTGAAACACGGTACAGGCGGGGACGCCGATGACCGTGCAAGGAAAAGGCACAGGCCTTTCAAGGAGCGTCTTCGCGGCGCTCCTTTTTCTTGCTTGAAATATCCCTGGGGGAGTTTGAGGGGGGCTGGCCCCTCTCAACTGGTCGGATTTGGCAAAGCCAAATTCGACAAATGGTCAGGTGAAGGGATCCTGAGGGTAGATGACCTTCTGGAGATAGAGGCCTTGCGGCGGGCAGACAGGCCCACAGGCGGCGCGGTTTCTGGCGTCGAGGGCGGTTCTCACCTGTCCTGGTGGCCAGCTGCCGGCACCGACGCGTTCGAGCGTGCCGACGATGGAGCGCACCTGGTTGTGGAGGAACGACCGCGCGCGCAGGAAAAAGCGAAACTCGTGCCCTGCGGGCGCGTCATGTTCCGTGATGGTGATTTCGTCGAGCGTCTTGACGGGGCTGTCGGCCTGGCAGATCGTCGAGCGGAAGGTTGTGAAATCATGCTTGCCGACAAGGTGGGACGCCCCTGCCTGCATCAGCGCAAGGTCCAGCCGCGGTTTCACATGCCAGACGCGACCGCGCAGGTGTATGGCTGGTGGGCGGCGTGACAGGAGGCGGAAGAGATATTGTCGCTCCAGCGCCGAAAACCGTGCGTGCCAGTCGGGCGCGACTTTGCCGCAGGCGACGATGGCGACAGGTGCGGGACGCAGGTGATAGTTGAGCGCTTCGGACAGTCGGAACGGGTCCCAGTCGCGTGACAGGTCCGCATGGGCGACCTGGCCGAGTGCATGGACGCCGGCATCGGTGCGCCCGGCGGCAGCGATCTTGTGCGCGCCGGGCTCAAGCCTTGCCAGCGCCGCCTCGATGGTGCCCTGGACGGAAGTCTGCGCCGTCTGGCGCTGCCAGCCGACGAACGGGCCGCCGTCATACTCGATTTTCAGCGCATACCTTGGCATGGGATCCAAATAGCGCGGTGGCGGTTGGGCGGCAAGCGGGGAAGAGCGGGCGCAAGCTCCCCTCTGGCGTAGCGTGGCGCGGGGGCTTATCTATGCACCAGAGAACGGAAGCGGAGACGGTGTGGTCATTTCAACGATAGCCGATCAGGTTGCGAGGCAGGTGGAGAACGTGGCCGATACGGTGTCGGAGACGTTTTTCGAACCGGTCATCCGGCTTGGCGTGACGGGGCTGGCGCGGTCGGGCAAGACGGTGTTCATCACTTCTCTGGTGGCGAACCTGCTTGATCGGGGTCGCATGAGCGGGCTCAGCGCGGCGGCGCAGGGGCGGATCGAGGCGGCCTACCTGCAACCGCAGCCCGACGACACCGTGCCGCGTTTTGCCTACGAGGATCATCTTGGCGCGCTGAAGGCGAGCACGCCGCGTTGGCCGGAGTCCACGCGCGCGGTGAGCGAGTTGCGCCTCTCGCTCAAGGTCAAGCCGAGGGGCCTTCTGGGCGGGATTTCAGGCGTGCGGGTGATTCACATTGATATCGTGGATTATCCAGGCGAATGGCTGCTTGATCTCGCCTTGCTGGACAAGAGTTATGTCGAATGGTCTGCCGAGGAGTTTGCGAAGCTCGGCGCGCGTGCGCAAGCCGCAGCCTTTCTCGAGGCGGCGCAGGGTGTGGATGGCGCGGCACCGCATGATGAGCCCCTCGCCGCGCGGCTTGCCGAGGTTTACACGGGCTATCTGACGGCGGCGCGGGAGGCGGGCTATTATGATTGTGCGCCGGGGCGCTTTCTGCTGCCGGGCGATCTGGAAGGCTCGCCGGTTCTGACCTTCGCGCCGCTCCCGGAAGCGCCCGCCGCCGGGCGCAAGGCGCTCGTTCGCGAGATGGAGCGGCGGTTCGAGGCCTACAAGGCGAAGGTGGTCAAGCCGTTCTTTCGCGATCATTTCGCGAGGATCGACCGTCAGGTCGTTCTGCTCGACGCTCTCGGGGCGATCCACAAGGGGCCGCGGGCCGTGGAAGACATGCGGCAGGCGATGTCGGACATTCTGGAAGCCTTCAGACCGGGGCGGAACCCCTTCCTGACCCGGCTCTTGAGAGGTCGGCGCGTGGAAAAGATCCTGTTCGCGGCCACGAAGGCCGACCATTTGCATCATAGTCAGCATGCCGCGCTGACGGCCATCGTGGAGGCGATGTTGCGCAGCGCGTCGGACCGGGCGCGTTTTGCCGGGGCCGAGACCAGGGCCATGGCGCTGGCGTCGGTGCGCGCGACCGTCGAGGATGAGCTGCGCCACGACGGAGAAACGCTCTCCTGCGTGCGCGGCAAGCTCATGGAGAGTGGCAAGCAGGCGGCGTTCCATCCGGGCGAGCTTCCCTCCGACCCGTCGAAGTTGTTGCAGCCTGCACGGGACGGGGCGGAAACCTGGCTGGATGAGGACTACCAGATCATGAATTTCGCACCTGCGGTGCTCGATCTGAGCCCCGGAGACGGTCCGCCGCATATCCGGCTCGATCGCGTGGCGGAGTTTCTCATCGGGGACAGGCTGTGAGGCTGCGGGCGGCGCATACGCTTGATGCCGGCCGGCTCGGGGAGATCCTGAGCGAGTTCGGGGAAAACGCGGACTGGTTCCCGCGTAGCCATACGGGTGCCGAGGACATTGCCCATGCCGCGCAGATGATCGGGCGCGGCTGGGTCGATGTGGCCGAGATCGGCGGCGAGGTCGCCGGGTTCCTGGCGCGCGAGGGCGAGGAAATCCATGCGCTCTACGTGCTTGGCGCTGCGCGGAATGCCGGGATCGGCTCCGCCTTGCTCGGTCGTGCCAAGGCAGATGCGGAGCGACTCGCGCTCTGGACGCACCAGGCGAATGAGGCGGCGCGGGCGTTCTACACGGCGCACCGTTTCCGGGAAGAGCGGAAAACGGATGGTGCGAACAACGACGAGAAACTGCCGGATGTCCGGCTGGTGTGGCGAAGGAGCGGCGGCGATGGCTAAGGGGCCTGTGCTGATCGAGATCGACGATGCGGACACCGGTGTCAGCCCGAGCGCGGCGCCGCCGGTGCCCGATGCGCCGCTCGAGCCGCGAGGCGAGGCGATGCGGCAGGCGATAACGCTGGCGGCGCGCAGGCCGTCGCGCCTGGCGCGGTGGTTCTGGTCGCTCGTGGGGGCGCTTCTTGTGGCGATCCTGTCGATAGCGGCTTGGGATTTTGCCTCGGCGCTCATCGCGCGCGCCCCGCTTCTTGGCTACGCGATAACGGCCCTCATCGCGGCCTTGATTGCCGTTTTGTTGATCCTGGCCTTGCGGGAGCTGGCCGCCTTCGGGCGGCTCAAGCGGCTCGATGCCACACGCCGCGCTGCCGAGGAGGCGCTCGCGACGGGAGAGTTGACTGCGGCGCGGGGCGCGGCGGGCAAGCTGGAGGCGCTCTATGCGCCGCGCAGCGAGATGTCCTGGGCGCTTGATCGCTACGGTGAGCGCAAGGCGGATATGCTTGATGCCGATGCGCTGCTCTCCCTGGCTGAGCGGGAACTGATCATGCCGCTTGACGCACTGGCCGTGGCGGAAGTCGAGGCCGCGGCGCGGCAGGTGGCAACCGTGACGGCGATCGTGCCGCTGGCGCTCGCGGATGTGGTTGCGGCGCTGACAGCGAATATCCGCATGATCCGGCGTATCGCCGAGGTTTATGGCGGGCGCTCCGGCGCACTGGGCAACTGGCGACTCGTGAAAGCGGTGATGACCCATCTCGTCGCGACCGGGGCTGTGGCGGTGGGCGATGACATGCTGGGCAGCCTTGCGGGCGGCGGCGTGCTGGCGCGGCTGTCGCGGCGCTTCGGCGAGGGGATCGTCAACGGGGCGCTGACGGCGCGCGTGGGGGTCGCGGCGATGGAGGTCTGCCGCCCGCTGCCCTTCACGGCTGTGCCGCGCCCCTCGGTCTCGGCCCTCGTTGGGCGCGCGCTCAAGGGGCTTTTTGGAAGCGGCAAGGGCGAAGGCGCCTGAACGCACGCCAAAATCACCCCGCCCGCAGCCCAGATAATGGGCTTGCCCTGCGTATTTGAGGCTTCTAGCGTCCAGGGGGTATTGCGAGTGAGGGTGTATCTTGGAACCGCTTATTATCCTGCTGGCGAGTGTGTTGGTCGGCCTTGTCGTGATCGGTGTGCCTGTTGCGCTCGTTCGGATCGTCAGTTTGCAGCGGCAGATCACGCAGTTGAGGGCGGATGTTGCGCGCGCCTCCTTCGACGGCCCCGCCGAGGCGACGAAAACGGACGCGGCCCTTGAGACCGAATCCGGGGCGGCCCGATCTCGAGAGCCAAACAAGGCGCGGCCTGCGCGCCCGGCAGCAGCCGCTACGAGCGAGGTGGCCCCAGTTGCCAGCACTCCGGCGGCGAGCCCGCCCGTTCCGCCACGCCGGGATGATGGCGCGCCGCCAAGGGCCTTCGTCTTCACGCAAAGCCGATTGGAGGACCTCGCGGTCTGGGTGAAGGAAAACTGGGTTCTTGCCATAGCGGCGGCTTCGCTGGCTTTCGCTGGCCTGTTCATGGTTCAATATGGCGTTGAAAACGGCTTGCTCACGCCTTTCTGGCGCGTGATGGCGGCGCTTGGCTTTGGCGCGGCGCTTGTTGCGGGGGGCGAGATGCTCCGGCGGCGGCATGGCGATGATGGCGCGGAGGGGGATCACGACATGCGCCATTTGCCCTCGGCCCTCTCGGGAGCGGGGATCATCGTGCTCTTTGCCGGGGTTCTGGCCGCACGGCAGCTCTACGGGCTCATCGGTCCGGGCGCGGCGCTTGCGGGGCTATGCGCGGTCGCCGCGCTGGCGATCGTGCTTGGCTGGTTCTATGGCGCGGGGCTGGCCGCGATCGGAATCCTGGGGGCCGGTGTCGCGCCGTTTGTCGTGGGCGGTTCCTCGGAGGCGCCCTGGCTTTTCTACTACTATTATCTGCTCATTGCCGTGATGGCTCTCGGGATAGACACGATCAAGCGCTGGGCCTGGGTCTCGGTGCTGGGCCTATTCGTCGGGCTGGGCGGCATGTGGCTCCTTTATATCGGGGGCGCGGGCACCTTGCATTTCGTTTTCGCGCTTCTGCTGGCGACGCTCGCGGCGCTGAGTGTCCCGGTGCGCAGTCTCGCGCCCGACCATGCCGGCGCGGCCTTTTGGCAGATGCGCGCGAAGGCGGGCGGCGCGGCGAGGCTGCCCGATTTTCCGACGCGGCTGGCGGGTGGAGCCGTGTTGAACGCCGCGGTGGCCGGGTTCCTCATCGTCATGGCCCAAGCGGGGCTTGCCGAAGTCTGGCTCGGCTTCGGGCTGCTGCTCGTGCTGGTGGCTGCGCTCATGCTCTGGGCGAGCGCAGCGCCCGCCCTGCAGGACCAGGCGATCCTGCCCGCCGGTGCCCTGCTAGTGGCACTTTGCTTGCATGGCATGGAGCGCGGGCTGCTCGTGCGCGAGCTGTTGAAGGGGATCACGGCCGAGCCGGACATCACGATGCCGCAGACGCATTGGATCGTCTATGCATTCGTGGCGCTTGGTGTGCTCATGAGCCTCATGGCCTTCTGGCGCATGGCCCGCGCGGGGCGAGCTGAAAGCAAGAGCGGCGAACAGGAGGCGCTTGGCTTTGCGCTCGGTGCGGCGATCCTCGCGCCGGCCGTTTTCTTCATCCTCGAATTCACGTGGCCAGCCGCGCGCGTGCTCGGGGCCTACCCCTGGGCGCTTGTCGCCATGGCGCTGGCGGCGATGATGACGCTTCTGGCGGAGCGCACTGCGCGGGGCGGCGATGCGGAGGGGCGGCTCAAACTGCGCGTGGCGCTCTTTGCCATCGCGGCTCTGACGCTCATCGCCATGGCGCTGTTCCTGGTCCTGACCAAGACGGCGCTCTCGCTGGCGCTGGCGGTGATGATACTGCTGATCGTGCTGATCGACCGCAAGTTCGACCTGCCAGCTCTTGGCGGCTTCATCCAGATCGGGGTCGCCGTCATCACCTATCGGCTTGTTCTCGACCCCGGCTTTTTCTGGGCGGTGGACCATGACAGCGCGCTGGAGGTCTTTGTCGCCTTCGCCGGGGTTATCGCGCTTCTGGGTGTCGCGTGGTGGCTCTATGGCCGGGTTGGGCCAGAAGAAAAATCTCCGCTGCGCCTCGGCGGGCGTTTGGCCGTCGAGTCGGCCGTCTGGCTCATAGCGCTGACGGGTGTGGCCGTGGCGCTTGTCCGTGTCTTCGAGGACAACATTGCATCGCATTGGGGCTTCGGGCTGCTGGCGGTGATCGCGGGGGCGAGCATTCTCGTCCAGGCGCATCGTCTTCCGGCGAGCCACTGGCCGCCCATGCGCGTGGTCCGCTTTGCCCTCATGGGGCTGTCTGGGCTGGTGATGCTCTTGCTGCTGGGGATGCAGGCGACTGTCGCATCCCCGCTCGTCAGTTTTCTTTCGACTGACAGCAATCTTGTGCTGGGCCCGCCGTTGCTGGATTCGCTGGCGCTGGCTTACTTGCCGCTCGCGGTGCTCTTTGCCTTCGCGGCGAAGCGCTATGCGCCGGACAAACGGGTCGGATACCTGCTCTATTCGCTCAGCGGGTTTTATGCCGTGACCTACCTCGTCCTCGAGGTGCGGCGTCTTGTCCGAGGGCGTGATCTCTCGGTTCCGGGGGTGACTGATGTCGAGCTTTACGCCTACACCGTTCTGATGCTTGTCGCCTCGGTCGCGGTCTTGCTCTACGCCTATTTCCGCCGCTCGGCTGTCCTGCGCAAGATCGCCATGGCGGGCGTGGCACTGACCATCGCCAAGGTGTTCCTTGTCGACATGTCGGGCCTCGCGGGGCTGACGCGGGTCTTTTCCTTCATGGGGCTGGGCCTGTCGCTGCTGGGGCTTGCCTGGCTCAA
>JAWLEL010000085.1:0-8616 GCA_041686165.1 Lentibacter sp. | reverse complement strand
GACCAAGGTGATCGAGCGCGGCGAACTGCGGATGGACCCGCTGCGCCATGCCGTGAGCTGGAAGGGCAAGGACGTGTCCCTGACGGTCACGGAATTCCTCCTGCTGCAGTCGCTCGCGCAGCGCCCCGGCTTCGTCAAGAGCCGTGACCAGCTCATGGATGTCGCCTACGACGACCAGGTCTATGTGGACGACCGGACCATCGACAGCCATATCAAGCGGCTGCGCAAGAAGATGCGCGCGGTGGATAACGAGTTCTCCGCGATCGAGACGCTTTACGGGATCGGCTACAGGTATAACGAAGAATAAGCCCGCAGGCAGACGGGGGCCTTGAGCAATGGCGGTGCAGGACATGGCACCTGAGAGAAACGGAGATGTTGTGCTGGGCGATGATTTCATCGCGCCGCATAGCACCGTCGATGACAATATCCGCGCGCGCCGTGAGCGCCGCGGGCTGTTTTCGCTGCGTCGCTCACCGCTGGCGCGCAAGATCGTCACGTTCAATCTGATTGCGCTCTCGCTTCTCCTGGCCGGCATTCTCTATCTCAACGCGGCGCGTGACGGGCTTGCCCTCCAGAGGGCCAAGGGGCTCGTCTCGGAGGTGGAGCTGATCGCGAATGTGATCGAGGCGCAGATGCCTCTGGGCGCGCCTGTCAATCTTGCGACGGGCGACGGGATCGACACGGAGGCGGCGCTGGACGGGCTCGACCTGCGCGAAGGGCTGGAGGTCCTGCTCTTCGACAATGCCGAGACACTGGTCGCGCGATCCGCCGGAAGGGGGCTCAGCGCGGATCTTGCAGCCGCCGTGGAAAATGACAGCGAAACCTATCTTACCGATGGGCTGACCTGGCTCTGGGATACGCTCTCCGAGCCTTTCCTGAGCGAGCAGGACAACACGACACCGACGCTCGAGACCTCTGCGCGCGCGCTCGTTGCCGAAGCGATCGGAGGGCAATCGCAAATCGACAACGGACTCGGCCAGGGCCGCGGCTTCACCGTGGCAACGCCGGTCCGGCAGGGGAGCAGCGTTGTCGGTGTCGTCGTTCTGGCGTCGACATCGGGCGAGATCGATCAGCTTGTGCGGGTCGAGCGTGAACGGCTCTTGCAGATGTTTCTCGTCGGTGTCGCCATTTCCGTCGGGTTGAGCCTCGTGCTGGCCTCGACAATCGCCAACCCGCTGAGCGATCTTGCCGCCTCCGCCGAGCTCGGGCGCGACAGTGACGGACGGAACGTCTCTCCCGGTCGCATCCGCATTCCGGACCTGACGGCGCGGCCCGACGAGATCGGGCGGCTCTCGGGCTCGCTCAGGGGGATGGTCTCGGCGCTCTATGACCGGATCGATGCCAACGAACAATTCGCCGCCGACGTGGCTCACGAGATCAAGAACCCGCTGGCCAGCCTGCGCTCCGCCGTCGGCACCCTGCGCGTGGCCAAGCGCGATGATCAGCGCACCAAGCTGCTGGATGTCATCGAGCATGACGTGCGCCGCCTTGACCGGCTGGTCAGCGATATCTCCAATGCCTCGCGGCTTGACAGCGAGCTTGTCAAGGAAGAGCAGGAGAGCTTCGACCTGCTCAAGATGATCGACAATCTTTGCCAGTTCCTGAGCGAGGATGCGAAATCGAAGGGCATTGATTTCATTTCCGATCTTCCGGACCAGCCGATCGTGATCAGCGGGCTGGAGGCCCGCCTTGCGCAGGTCTTCGTGAACCTCATCAGCAATGCGGTTTCCTTCTGCGAGGATGGTGATGCGATCCGCGTCTGGGCGCGTCAGCGGGAGAACCGTGTGCTTGTCGTCGTCGAGGATACCGGTCCCGGCATCCCGGAAGAAGCGCTGTCCAAGATCTTCAAGCGCTTCTACTCGGAGCGCCCCGAACAGCAATTCGGCAACAATTCGGGCCTTGGGCTGGCCATTTCCAAGCAAATCGTCGAGGCTCATGACGGGGTGATCTGGGCCGAGAATATCCGCCCGACCACGACCGATATCACATCAGAACCGCTCGGCGCCCGTTTCGTCGTCGGGCTGCCCGTCTGACGGGCCCATGGCTGGCGTCTCGATAGGGGCCGATGGCGAGACGATCCACGCGACGGCTGTTGCCTTCGGCCGCCGTGCCGTGCTCATACTGGGGCCGGCGGGAAGCGGTAAGTCCTCGCTGGCGCTCGAACTCATGGCCCATGGCGCGACGTTGATTGCCGATGACGCCGTGACGATCCGGACAGGCGGGGGGAGCGTGCTCGCCTATGCTCCGGAGAGCATTAACGGACGCATAGAGGCACGGGGGATCGGGGTGCTTGCCGCGCAACCAGCCGGGCCGACACCTGTCGCGCTCGTTGTCGACATGGGGCAACTCGAGACGGAGCGGCTCCCGCCGCGGCGCGAGGTCGAGATCGCCGGGGTCACTCTTGCGGCCGTTCACAAAAGCGAGGGGACCGCTTTTGCGCCAGCGCTTCTGCAATATCTAAAGGGAGAAAGACTGGACTGAGCCCGCAAGCGCCGAATGTTTCGGCAAGACGCGCGCAGCGACAGGAACACCGACCGATGAGAGAGACAGGCAAATCACTCGTGTTCGTCACAGGCCCTTCGGGAGCCGGGCACTCGACCGCGATCAACGCGCTCGAGGACATGGGCTATGAGGCGATCGACAACCTGCCCCTGTCGCTTGTCGGACGGTTGTTGAGCGGGCCGCCGCTGGAGCGTCCGCTGGCTCTCGGTATTGATGTCCGCAACCGCGATTTCTCGGCCGGTGCCTTGCTCGAGGTTCTGGGTGAAAGCGTCGAGCGCTATGGTTATTCAAGCGAGCTGCTGTATCTGGATTGCCGCGATGATGTCCTGCTCAGGAGGTTTTCCGAAACCCGGCGGCGTCATCCGCTCGAGCCCAACGGCGACCCGGCACGCGGGATCGCACGCGCCCATGACCTGCTCGCCGATGCGCGCACGCGTGCGGATGTCCTGATCGACACCTCCGAGCTCAGCCCGCATGAGCTGCGCGCCGAGATCGCCCGCGTCTTCATGGTTGGTGGGGCGCCGATGCTTTCGGTATCGGTGCAGTCCTTCTCTTACAAGCGCGGGCTGCCGCGCGGCGTCGACATGGTGTTCGATGCGCGTTTCCTGCGCAATCCTCACTGGGACGCCGGGCTGCGCAGGATGACGGGCCGGGACGCCGCCGTTCAGACCTACGTGGCCGACGACGCAAGATTTGACGGCTTTTTCGGCAAGGTGCGCGAGCTGACGCTGGAGTTGCTGCCGGCTTACCGCGCCGAGGGCAAGGCGCATTTCGCGATCGGCTTCGGATGCACCGGCGGGCGGCACCGTTCGGTTACCTTGGCCGAAAGGCTTGCGAAAGCGCTTGCAGAGGGGGGCTGGCAAGTGTCAATTAGACACCGCGAATTGGAGCGTGCGGAGCACGCGCGCGAGAGCGCGGCAGTATCTGCCGATTCGCAAGGAGTGACAGACCTTTGATTGGGATCGTGATCGTGGCACATGGTGGGCTGGCGCAGGAGTATCTTGCGGCGGTCGAACATGTCGTGGGGCGTCAGAAGGGCGTGAGGGCCGTGACGATCGAGGCTGATTGCAATCGCTCGGACAAGCAGGGCGAGATCTGCGTCGCGGCCGACGAAGTGGACCAGGACGACGGTGTCGTGGTGGTGACGGACATGTTCGGCGGCTCGCCCTCGAACCTGAGCCTCATGGCTTGCCGCGCGGAGAACCGGCGCATCCTCTATGGTGCCAATCTGCCGATGCTGATCAAACTGGCGAAATCGCGCCACATGGACGTGGCGGACGCTGTCAGGCTGGCGATGGATGCGGGTCGCAAGTATATCGACAGCCAGCACATCACTTGAGAACGAGCGCCCAAGGCGCAGGGGACAGTCATGACACAGGCAGTGCGACAGACACTGGAGATCATCAACGACAAGGGGCTACATGCGCGTGCGTCTGCCAAGCTTGTAGAGGTGGTGGAGGGGTTCGATGCCCGTGCCGATGTGTCCAAGGACGGGCTCAGCGCCAGCGGTGACAGTATCATGGGTCTTTTGATGTTGGCAGCGGGCAAAGGAAGCTCTATTGACGTCGAAACTTCGGGGCCGGACGCGCAAGCTCTGGCTGACGCGCTACAGGCCCTTGTTGCCGAGCGCTTCGGAGAGGACATGTAGGCGCCGCCGGGTGCCCCGGGAGATTGAGGCCGATTTGGTTGACAACACTCAGAGCAACGAGCGCCGGATGAGCGCGCAGCCTAGGGAAACGAAGTATGACCGCGGCTCGCTGACCTATGCCAATTCCTTTGACAGCCCTGCCAAGGCGACGCTGATCAAGACCATCGAATGGCTGACCGGCAAATGGGCGATCCTGCGCATGGTCCGCCGCTTCGAGAAGCAGGGCACACCGACGGGGCAGGCCTTCTGGCCGGCCGCGCTGGGGGTCATGGGGATCGAGCTTCAGACGCCGCGCGCCCAGCTGGACCGGATTCCGAAAGAGGGGCCTGTCGTCGTCGTGGCCAATCATCCGCATGGGCTGGTCGACGGCATGATCTTCGCCGATCTCATCGGCCGGGTACGCGACGATTACCGCATCCTGACGCGCTCGCTGCTCACGGGGATCGACGAGGCGGCCACGGAATACATGATCCCGGTGCCGTTTCCCTATGAGGAAGATGCCCAGAAGAAATTCGTGGAAATGCGCGCGAAGGCCATGGCTCACCTCAAGCAGGGCGGGCTGGTCGCCCTGTTTCCCTCGGGCGTCGTCGCGTCCTCGGACACGGCCTTCGGCCCGGTTCTGGAGCGTGAATGGAACGTCTTCACGGCGCAGCTGATCCGCCGCTCGGGCGCGCGCGTCGTGCCGATCTTCTTTCCCGGCTCCAACAGCCGCCTCTACCAGATTGCCAACCGCGTCTCGGCGACATTGCGGCAGGGGCTCTTGCTGCATGAGGTCGTTCACGCGTGCAACAAGCCGCAGAAGCCGGTTGTCGGTGATCCCCTTACCGATGAGCAGACCGAGCTGCTGAGCAAGGACCCGCGCGGCTTCATGTCATGGCTCAGAGAGTATACGCTCGGGCTGAAGGAGTAGACGTCCTGGCGGCGTCGAGCGGCGCAAGATGGCGTTCGCGTTCGGCAGAACGAAAAAAGGCCCGCCTATCAGGCGGGCCTTTCGCTATCGTGAGGGCGTGGCTCAGAGCTTTTCTGTCAGTTCCGGCACGGCGTCGAACAGGTCGGCCACGAGGCCGTAATCGGCGACCTGGAAGATCGGCGCTTCTTCGTCCTTGTTGATGGCGACGATGATCTTGCTGTCCTTCATGCCCGCGAGGTGCTGAATGGCCCCCGAGATGCCCACGGCGACGTAGAGCTCCGGTGCCACGACTTTCCCCGTCTGGCCAACCTGCCAGTCGTTCGGGGCATAGCCCGAGTCGACAGCAGCGCGGCTGGCACCAACGGCGCCGCCGAGCTTGTCGGCGAGCTTTTCGATCAGCGCGAAGTCGTCTTCGGAGCCGACACCGCGGCCACCTGAGACAACCACGCCGGCCGATGTAAGCTCAGGACGGTCGCTTTCGGCGACCTTGTCCTCGACCCACTCGGAAAGGCCCGGGTTGTCGGCTGCTCCGATGGTCTCGATCGAGGCCGAGCCGCCATCACCGGCCGCATCGAATGTCGATGTGCGGAAGGTGATGACCTTCTTGGCATCCGACGTCTTCACTGTCTGGATCGCGTTACCGGCGTAGATCGGGCGTTCGAAGGTGTTGCCATCGACGACGCCGGAGGCATCGGAGATGACCATCACGTCGAGAAGCGCGGCCACGCGGGGCATCACGTTCTTGGCGTCCGTGGTGGCGGGGGCGACGATGTGTTCGTAGTCCCCCGCGAGGCTGACGATCAGCGCGGCGGTCGGTTCGGCAAGGCGGTGGCCGAGGCTGTCATCCTCGGCGACGAGCACCTTGGCAACACCGTCGATCTTTGCGGCTGCTTCGCCTGCGGCTGCGGCGGAGGCCCCGGCGCAGAGCACCGTGACATCGCCCAGTTGCCCCGCGGCGGTGACGGCCTTGGCCGTGGCGTCAAGCGCCAGCTCACCATTGTTGACTTCGGCTAGGAGAAGAACAGACATTACACGGCCCCCGCTTCTTTGAGTTTTGCAACCAGCTCATCCACGGAGCCGACGATCTCGCCCGCCTTGCGGGCCTCGGGCTCGGATGTGCCCGTGATTTCGAGGCGCGGTGTCACGTCGACGCCGTAATCCTCGGCGGTCTTCTCGTCGAGCGGCTTCTTCTTGGCCTTCATGATGTTGGGCAAAGAGGCATAGCGCGGCTCGTTGAGGCGCAAATCGGCCGTGATGATCGTCGGCATCTTGACCTTGATCGTCTGCAGGCCGCCATCGACTTCTCGGGTGACGACGGCGTGATCGCCGTCGATGTCGAGCGCGTTGGCAAAAGTGCCCTGGCTCCAGCCGAGGAGGGCCGAGAGCATCTGTCCGGTGGCGTTCATGTCGTTGTCGATCGCCTGTTTGCCCGCGAGCACGATCCCGGGCTCTTCTTCCTCGACGACCTTGGCGAGGATCTTGGCAACGGCGAGCGGCTCGATGTCCTGGTGGACGTCATCGGCCGCGACAACGAGGATCGCGCGGTCTGCGCCCATTGCGAGCGCGGTGCGGAGCGTTTCCTGTGCCTGCTTGACACCGATGGAGACGGCGACGACCTCGTCGGCCTTCCCGGCTTCCTTGAGGCGGATGGCCTCTTCCACGGCAATCTCGTCGAACGGGTTCATCGACATTTTGACATTGGCGAGATCGACACCGCTGCCGTCCGCTTTGACGCGGACCTTCACGTTGTAATCGATGACGCGTTTGACGGGCACAAGCACCTTCATTGGCGGTCACTCCTTCAAGGTTTCGTTTCTGCCGCACGGGGCGACTCTGAGACTTTCTCGCGTTTGATACCGCCTTGTGTCCTGCCGGAACAGAGCAAAATCGTCATGTTCTATCCCGTGGACGCCGCGTTATCGTGTTTTGGCCCGTGATTGTCGCGCGTTGCCGCGCGCATCGGGCATGGTCTTCAAACGGTCATGAGCACGCTGCGGCGCTCAGCGGTTCGCGCCCGGCGTCCAGAGCACGTCGGCCTTGCCGCCGTCATTGGCGGTGCGGGCAGCGACGAAGAACCAGTCGGACAGGCGGTTGAGATAGCGGATGGCGGCCTCGTTGACGTCTTCCAGCGTGGCCAGCTCGACACAGAGACGCTCGGCCCGGCGCGATACCGTGCGGCAGACGTGAAGCTGCGCCGCGAGCTCTGTTCCGCCCGGCAGGATGAAGCTGCGCAGCGCTTCGAGATCCTTGTTCATCACGTCGATTTCCTCTTCGAGGCGGGTGACCTGCTCGGGGGCCATGCGCAGCGGGGGATACTCGGCTTCGGCGTCTTTCGAGATGTCGGGGGTGCACAGATCGGCGCCGAGATCGAACAGGTCGTTCTGGATCCGGGCAAGGGCTGCGTCGACGTCCCCCGTGGCATGTTGGCGCGCGACGCCGATGAAGGCGTTGAGTTCATCGGATGTGCCATAGGCGGTGACACGGGCCGAGTGCTTGGCGACGCGCGTTCCATTGCCGAGCGCGGTTTCACCGGCATCACCGGTGCGTGTGTAAATCTTGTTGAGAACGACCATGGCTTACCCTCCCGAGCGCATCCAGACAAAGAAAAGAATGAGAACGACCGCGACAAACTGGGCGCCGATGCGCCAGCGCATGATGCGGTTCGCGTGTTTGCGGTTGAAATCGCCACCCTTGGCAAAGCCGCCGACCCCGATCATCAGGATGATGAGAACGGCGACACAGGCGAGGGCTGCGACGATGAAAAGCGGGTCATCTGCCATTTTTTGTCCCTTCGTTTGGGTAGGATACGGCGCTCGCCCCTACCTAGTTCATTCTGGGCTAAATGCGAGCGGAATCTGACGCGCGCGGCGGCTCAGCCTTTCGCGATCAGCCAGTCGAGCGCGCGTGTTGGCAAGAGGCGGCGCGCCAGTCCCATGAGATATGTCGGCGTCGTGATGTAGTAGCGCGGGCGCGGGCGCGGGCTTTCGAGCGCGTGGACGAGCTTGGCCGTTACGGCGGAGGCGGGCAGCTCGAAGCGGTCGGGGCCGCTGCTTTCATAGAGGCGTTTGAGCAGGCTTTCGCGATACTGCCCGGCGCGGGCGGAGCCTTCCCAGTCGATCCAGCGCTCGAAATGCGGGATCGAGTTCTCACGGATTTTCGACGTGATCGGGCCGGGCTCGAGGGTGATGATGTGAAGCGGCGTGTCGCGCATCTCGATGCGCAAAGCGTCGGTCAGCCCTTCCAGGGCGAACTTGGTGGAGCTGTAGGCCCCGCGCCAGCGCATCGGCACGAGGCCGAGCACGGAGGAGCACTGGATGATCCGGCCGTGGCCCTGCGCACGCATGACGGGAATCACGCGCGTGGTCAGCTCGTGAACGCCGAAGAGATTGGTCTCGTAGATGGCGCGCAGCCCGTCGCGGGGCAGGTCCTCGACCGCGCCGGGCAGGGCGAAGGCGCCATTGTTGTAGAGCGCATCGAGCGTGCCGCCGGTTTCTTCGAGGACGTGGGCGAGCGCGCTGTCGATGCTCTCGGTCGATGCATAATCGAGCGGGAAGCT
>JAWLEL010000084.1:0-8659 GCA_041686165.1 Lentibacter sp. | reverse complement strand
CAAGGCCGCGCGACAGCCCCTCTCGCGCTGATCGGATTTCGCGCAGCGAAATTCGAAACAGTTTCACCGCGTCGCGGCTGCTCCCTTGAGCCCGCGCTGATCGACGAGCAAATCCGTCACCATCGCGCCGACCCACATGCAAAAGAGTGCGAGCCATGCCGTTCCCGCGAAGATCGACCCTCCTGTGACTCCCGCGCCGATGGCACAGCCCCCGGCGAGCATCGCGCCGAAGCCCATCAGCACCGCGCCTGTCATCGAGCGGCGCATGTTGCTTTCGTCGGAAAAGCCCTGGAAGCGGAACTCGCGCGTGGCGATGGCGGCGAGGAAGGAGCCGATGACCACGCCGGGGACAAGGCCGATATCGAATTCGAGCACGGCGTATTTGTCGAGGAAGAACATGAGCGTATGCGCAGAGGGGCCGGAGAAGGTCGCGCTTTCGATCGGGACCGGATCGAAAGCGACGCGCGAGAGGCTGTAGGTCAGAACCCAGCCGAGCGCCACGGCAAAGCCGACCCCCGATGCGAAGACGAGGCGGGAGGGGCCGATCTTCTCCTTCCAGGACAGGTATAGGGCGAGGGCTGCGAAGACGAGGCCGATCAGAAAGCCGCCCCCATCGGGCAGGCCGAGTGTCGTGAGCAGGTCCATGTTGCGGCCGCCGTCGGTGATCCACAGGGCGGCGAGCGTGTCGCGCAGGGGGGAAAGCACACCGCTGAGCGACATTTGCGCCACCACGGCGAAGACGAGGCCGGAGACCACCGAGCGCAGGTTGCCCGTCGCAGCGAGCACGAGAAGACGCCCCGAGCAGCCGCGCGCCAGCACCATGCCCGCGCCGAAGAGCAGCCCGCCGATGATCGCGCCCGACCAGCTGCCCGGCACGGCCATCATCCGGGCCTCTTCGGTCTCGATGAAGCCCAGCAGCCGCGCCCCCTGCACCCACACAAGCGCGGTCGAGAAGGTGAGGAACCAGACGGCGACCTTGTCTTTCATCAACCCGCGGGCAAACTCGACGCTGGCCGCGCGCAGGCAGAAGCGCGAGCGCTGGGCGGCGACGCCGAAGACCAGCCCGGTGAAGAGGCCGAAGAGCGCGGCCGTGGGCGCTTCGCCGATACGGTCTACGAGAGCTATGATATCCATGGGCCTGTCCTTTCCTGCGCGCGTCTATCGCATGGGCGACATATTCAGTCTTTGACATGGATCAGATGGGTGTTTTCGAATTTGCTGCGCAAATCCGACCGGCGCGAGAGGGGCGCTGCCCCTCTCGCGCTTGCTTGATTTGCGAGGGGGACGCTGTCCCCCTCGTGCTCCCCCTGGGATATTTCGAGCAAGAAAAAAGGCAGGCTCGGTGTTGCCCATGCTGGCGCCTGTGCATTGAAACTGCCTCTGGGCAAGCCCGGGAAAAAGGCTTATGCGGAGCCATGGCCCGCTATGTGAGACTTTCTGACGCGAAGGACCTGCCCTTCTGGCGCAGGCCGGAGGCGCTCTTGTTCGTCATGGCGGCGACGATGCCGATCGCCTTTGCCACATGGTCAGCGCTGCTTAACAATTTTGTCATCGAGGTCGGCGGGTTCGATGGCTCGGACAATGGCTGGCTGCATACGGTGCGGGAAATTCCGGGTTTCCTTGCGGTGGGTGTGATCGCGATCATCATGTTCATGCGAGAGCAGGTGCTCGGGCTGGTCTCCCTCATCCTGCTGGGCGTGGCGACGGCGCTCACTGCGCAGTTCCCCTCCCTGGGCGGCATCCTGACGATCACCATGCTGTCCTCCATCGGGTTTCATTATTACGAGACCGTCAACCAATCGCTCCAGTTGCAATGGCTGCCGAAGGATCGTGCGCCGAAAATGCTTGGCTACCTGCTGGCGACCGGATCGGCGGCGACGCTTCTGTGCTACCTGGTGATCGTGTTCACCTGGGAGGCGCTGGGGCTGAGCTACAACCTCGTCTACATGGTCTCCGGCGGGATCACGGCGGCGCTGGCGCTGTTCTGCATGTTCGCCTATCCGCAGTTCGAGGCACCGCACCCCCAGGTCAAGAAGATGGTGCTGCGGCGGCGCTACTGGCTCTACTATGCCTTGCAGTTCATGGCCGGGGCGCGGCGCCAGATATTCATGGTCTTCGCCGGGTTCATGATGGTTGAGAAATTCGGCTTCGCGGTGCATGAAGTCACGGCGCTGTTCCTGATCAACCTCGTGATCAATATGGTGGTGGCACCGCTCCTCGGCCATGTCGTGCATCGCTTCGGTGAGCGCAACGCGCTCTTGTTCGAATATCTCGGGCTCATCACGGTTTTCCTGGCCTATGGCGGGATCTACATGTTCGGCTGGGGGGTCGTTCTGGCGGCGACGCTCTATGTGGTGGATCATGTCTTCTTCGCGTTGGCACTGGCGTTGAAGACCTATTTCCAGAAGATCGCCGACCCCGGGGACATCGCGCCCACGGCGGCCGTGGCCTTCACGATCAACCATATCGCGGCGGTGGTCCTGCCCGCGCTTCTGGGCTATCTCTGGCTGATCTCTCCGGCGGGTGTCTTCAGCCTGGCGGCGGCGATGGCCGGTGTCTCCTTTTTGCTGGCCCTGCTTATCCCGCGACATCCCGAGCCGGGCAACGAGACGGTCTTTGCGGGATGGGGCGCCATGCGACCGGCAGAATGAACGACGAAACGAGCCACGAGGATTTGTCATGAGCACCTTTTCCGCCTTTACGAAAGCCTCCGGAAAATCCACGGCCGAGGCGCTTGGCGCGGCACTGGAGAATATGGACCCCGAACCGACAGGTGTCGGTGTCTTCGAGATGGAAGATGGCTCCGGACTCTGGGAAATCGGCGCCTATTTCGGCGAGGCGCCTGATGCGGCGGGGCTGGCGCTTCTGGAGGCAATGCATGGCACCACTCCCTTCGAGGTCTCGGAGATCCCCGAGACCGACTGGGTCACCAAGGTCAAGCGCGATCTGGCACCCGTGGAGGCGGGCCGTTTCTTCCTCTATGGCAGCCATGACGCAGACAAGCTGCCCGAGGGCAAGGAGCCGCTCCTGATCGAGGCGGCGATGGCGTTCGGGACTGGCCATCACGGCACGACGCTTGGCTGCCTTCTGGCGCTCGATCACCTGGCGGGAGAAGGTTTCGAGCCGGAAAGCGTCGCGGACATCGGATGCGGCACGGCGGTTCTGGCCATGGGGGCGGCGCGGCTCTGGCCCGCCCGGATCCTGGCCAGCGATATCGACGAAGTTGCGGTGGAGGTGGCCCAGGCGAATGCGCGGGCGAACGGGCTTGAAGAGCGGATAGACTGCATCGAAGCGGCGGGGTTCGACCACCCGGCACTTGCCGAAGCGGCGCCCTACGATTTGATCTTCGCGAATATCCTCAAGGGGCCGCTTGTGGCACTGGCGCCCGAGATCACGGCAAATCTCAAGCCGGGGGGGCATGTGATTCTGTCCGGTATCCTCAATGAACAAGCTGCCGAGGTCGAAGACGTTTATACCCGGCTTGGAAACGATACGGTGCTAAAGCAGAAGATTGGCGACTGGTCGACGTTTCTTCTGAGAAAACCCCACTGAACAGCGCCTGATTTTCGTCAAATTCGAGGCACGTGCCCAAGTTTTGCCACATTTGGACGTCAGTTTGCGCGCACTTCAGTGGGGGTGATGCTGGAGACTGCCATGTCGGGTAACGCACAGAATTTTGACGAACGAATTGGCCGCGTGACACGCAAGCACCGTGCCATGAGCAAGGGCTATACGTTCCGTGTAGACAAGAACGGACTGATCAACATCAAGCCCAAGCGGGAAAGGCGGAGCGCGCCCGTCACGCTGATCATCGCCCTGCTGGCAATCGGACTTTTGTTCAAAAGTGTCGCGCTTGCGAATTTCGGCCCTGAGAAATACGCCGAGCGGCTTGCCCCGATGAGAACGGGCAACATGGTTGAGCAAGCGGGAGCCTGGGTCCTTAACCCCGGACCGATGACTCAACGGGTCGCGCAAGCCATATCGGGTTTCATTCGCTGACAGCTCAGGGCCGCGCGCACCTGCGCGATGATCTGAAGATTTACAAGTACGAGGTATCCTGTTTACGCCCTCCAAGCAAAAAGCCGCGCTCCCGATGGGAAGCGCGGCTTTCACCTTGCAGGCATCCGTTCGTACACTGGTCAGCGGTGTGCCTCGACGATCCGCTCGATATCGCCACGGCACAGGCCAATGTCGTCGAGCTCGCGATCCGAGAGTTGCATGAGCGCATTGCGGGCGTTGCGCGCGTCGTTCCAGGCGCGCAAAGCGACGAATGCAGAGGCGACGATCTGGCCGATACGGCCGGTCTTGGCGGCAGCGTGCCGCGTGCCTGTCAGTTCGATAGCAGCCATATCCTTGGTCCTTTGCCAGAGTGATGTTCAGCGTTTGAGCGATGGAATTATGCACGCGAACGGGCCGCGGCAAGAGCCATTTCTGCATGGGACCCATGCAATTTCAGCATGGGCGGAAACGTGCCTAAAGCCTTGCAAAACATGAGATAAATTCGCCTTGAGCATGTCGTTTTCGCCGCAGGACCCGGCGAAACCGGACTGGAGGAGCCCGATTGCGACGCCTGTGGGAAAAACACGACAGGACCGCCTTGGCGCTTGGCAGATGTTCGCGTTTCGTGCTAGTGCTTCAAAAAAGCAACAGAGCAGTGTGATTTGATGCGTATTCTAGGGATCGATCCCGGCCTGAGAAACATGGGCTGGGGCGTGATCGACGCCACGGGCGCCAAGATGCGATTTGTCGCGAACGGCGTGATCCGTTCGGAAGGCAGCGATCTGGCCGCGCGGCTCTGCTCGCTGCACGCTGGATTGACGCGCGTGCTGACGGAATTCGGACCGCAGGGTGCGGCTGTCGAACAGACCTTCGTCAACAAGGACGGCGCCTCGACGCTCAAGCTCGGGCAGGCGCGGGGGATCGCGCTCCTGGTTCCGGCGCAGTTCGGGCTGAGCGTGGCGGAATACGCGCCCAACACTGTCAAGAAGACGGTTGTCGGCGTCGGCCATGCCGACAAGGCGCAGATCAAGCACATGGTGCGCATGCAGCTTCCCGCCGCCGATGTGACGAATGCCGATGCCGCCGATGCGCTGGCCATTGCCATTTGTCATGCGCATCATCACAAGTATGACCGCATCGTGCTGGCCAAGACGGGAAGCTGAGACGTGATAGGGAAACTGGCAGGGCGGATCGACTACATCGGTGAAGACCATGCGCTGATCGACGTGCGCGGCGTGGGCTATCTTGTCTATTGCAACGAGCGGACCCTGCGCGCCCTGCCGCGCGCGGGCGAGCCCGTCGCGCTCTATACGGAGCTTCTGGTGCGCGAAGATCTCCTGCAACTTTTCGGCTTCACCTCGCTTGTCGAGAAGGAATGGCATCGGCTGCTGATCAGCGTGCAAGGCGTGGGCGCGAAGGCGTCGATGGCGATACTCGGAGCACTGGGGCCTGATGGTGTGAGCCGCGCGATCGCACTGGGAGACTGGGGCGCAGTGAAGGCGGCCAAGGGGATCGGGCCGAAAACAGCGCAAAGAGTCGTCAACGAACTCAAGGACAAGGCTCCCGCGGTCATGGCGATGGGTGCGGCAGCGGCCCCGGCGCCTGCCGGGGAAGATGATGTGATCGAGGCTGCAGAGGCCCCGGTGGCCGCGCCTGCGCGCCCCGCACCTGGCGGCGCGGCGCAATCGGAGGCCTTGTCGGCGCTCACCAATCTCGGCTATGCGCCGGGTGAGGCGGCCTCGGCCATCGCGCAGGCTGGCGAAGAGGCGGGCGAGGACACGGCGGCGCTCATCCGCGCCGCGCTCAGGCTGCTGGCGCCGAAAGGGTAGGCGATGACCGAGCGAGACCCCATGCTGGACCCCGAAGTGCAGGCGGAGGATTTCGAGCGCGCGCTCAGGCCGCAAATGCTTTCGGAGTTCGTCGGGCAGGCGGAAGCGCGGGCGAACCTGAAGGTTTTCATCGAGAGCGCGAAAATGCGCAAGGACGCGATGGACCACACGCTTTTTCACGGCCCGCCCGGCCTCGGCAAGACGACGCTGGCGCAGATCATCGCGCGCGAGCTGGGGGTTGGCTTCCGCATGACGAGCGGGCCAGTCCTTGCGAAGGCCGGCGACCTTGCGGCGATCCTGACCAACCTGGAGCGCAATGATGTCCTTTTCATCGACGAGATTCATCGCCTCAACCCGGTTGTCGAGGAGGTTCTCTACCCGGCTTTGGAGGATTTCGAGCTCGATCTCGTGATCGGCGAGGGGCCGGCGGCGCGCACGGTGCGGATCGAGCTTCAGCCTTTCACGCTGGTGGGCGCGACGACACGGCTGGGCCTTCTGACCACCCCGCTGCGCGACCGCTTCGGCATACCGACGCGGCTGCAGTTCTACGAGGTGGAGGAGCTGGAACGGATCGTATCGGGAAACGCGAAGAAGCTGGGCGTGAAGGCGGACGCGGAAGGCGCGCGGGAGATTGCCCGGCGCTCGCGCGGGACGCCGCGCATCGCGGGTCGGCTTCTGCGGCGCGTGGTGGATTTCGCGCTGGTCGAAAGCGACGGGATCGTGAGCCGGGAACTGGCCGACCGTGCGCTTTCCAGGCTTGGCGTCGATGCGGTGGGCCTCGATGGGGCGGACCGGCGCTACCTGCGGCTCATCGCCGACAATTACGGTGGCGGACCCGTGGGCATCGAAACGATCGCTGCGGCCCTGAGCGAGAGCCGTGATGCGCTCGAGGAGGTCATTGAGCCGTTCCTGTTGCAACAGGGATTGATCCAGAGGACGCCACGCGGACGTATGTTGGCTCACAAGGGCTGGTCCCATCTGGGTCTGGCTCCTCCAAAGGGGCCAGACAGCGGATCGGCGGATTTGTTCGAGTGAATGACAATGACACCTGAAGACACCGAAGCGCTTTTCACGCGCCGAGACGGCAGTTTTGCTTTCGCGCGCTGGGCTCGCCCCATCGCGCCGATCGTGTTCGGCGTTGAGGAGGGCACACTCAAGTCCTTCAAGGGAGCCCTGGAAGCGCTGTCGGCGATCACGCGGCATCCGCTGGCCGAGACGGACCCGGAGCTTGGAAGCAACCTGATGTTCTTCCTGTTCCGCGAATGGGCCGAACTGACGGACATACCTGACCTGGACAGGCTGGTGCCGGAGCTGCAAACGCTCGTGCCGCGATTGGAGACGGACGGAGCGAACCAGTATCGTCTCTTCCGGTTCGATGAGCAGGGCGCGATCAAGGCGGCCTTCTCGTTCATCAGGGTGGACAGGGAGCTGGCAGGTTGGAGCGCCGAAAGCCTCGCGCTCATGCAGGCGGTGCAGGTCTTCGTGTTGTGGGGTGAAGACGCCTTTGCCGAACGCTCGCCATTGGCACGACTTTCCGAGGGCGGGGCGGATATCCTGCGCCCCGAGATCGCCAGCGTGCTCACCGCCGCCTATGCGCCGGAACTACCCGCTGCGACCAACGAAGCGTCTCATGCATTGCGGCTTTTCGCGCGGACGCAAACCTGAGCCGTTGAACGCGCCCGGCGTTTGTGCTCATGTCCCGCGAACGTGAACTGCAAGGCGGCCCTGTGCGATGATCTACGAACTCCCCATCCGGGTTTATTACGAAGATACCGACATGGCCGGGATCGTCTATTACGCCAATTACTTTCGGTTCATCGAGCGGGGACGGAGCGAATGGGTGCGTGAGGTCGGGCTGGACCAGAACGTTATGAAGGAGCGCGACGGCATAGTCTTCGCCGTGCGGCGCGTCGAGGCCGATTATCTCGGCGCGGCAAAACTCGATGACGAGCTTGTGGTGCAGACCCGTGTGAAATCGGTCACCGGGGCGCGCATGATCATGGAGCAATGGGTCAAGCGCGGTGATGAGGTTTTGTTCGAGGCATTGGTCACGGTCGTCTGCATGACAGAAGGGGGCGCACCGGTCCGCTTGCCATCGGTGGTGCGCCAGCGCTTGCATTGAGGAGCAAGTCGCCTGTCGCGGCCTGCCCGGCGTTTATCCGACAACCCTGAGATAAGGGGCCAGAAATGTGGAACCGCTTCCGAATTCGCGCAGCACAGAGGCTTCCGAGCGATCGTCGGGAACGATCGCCATCTCCCCGTCCGTCCAGTCCGCGGGCGTTGCAACGCCGGATCTGTCGCGCAGTTGCAAGGCCTGCACCGTCCGCAGAATCTCTTCGCTGCTGCGCCCTATGAAGATCGGGTATTCGAAGACCATTCGCACCTTCATCGATGGGTCGATCAGGAAGCTCTTGCGGATGCTACAGCCGCGTGACTCCTTGTAGTGCATCATACCGAACAGCTCGGCGAGCTTCTGCCCGGCGTCATGCCCAGAAGGGAACTCGATGTCTACATCGAATATCCGCTCGATCTCCTCGTGCCATGCCTCCTGCTCGGAGATCGTCGATCCGGTGAGGCTGAGATTCTGGACGCCGAGACGAGTCCACTCTTCCTGGTAGCTCGCGATCGAGGCGATCTCGGTCGTGCAGACCGGGGTGAAGGCCGCAGGGTGGCTGAACAGATGTGTCCAGCTGCCTTCAGCCCAATCCCGGAAGCGCAGCTTGCCATGGGTGGTTTCCACGGTGAAATCGGGGAATTCATCCCCAATCTGTGGGAGCCACCTGACCGTTTTGCGCATCTCGCGCGAGAGCCTGACGAATTCGTTTCCCGGC
>JAWLEL010000083.1:0-8700 GCA_041686165.1 Lentibacter sp. | reverse complement strand
GGCTATATGCCCACGCGTGTCTGGGGCTGCCCGACCACGGCGATGTGGGTCTTCCGGCTCGGGCCGGAGAAGGCCAAGCGGATGATGTTCACCGGTGACAAGATCACCGGCCGGGAAGCGGCGGAGATGGGGCTTGTGCTCAAGGCGGTGCCGGAGGCCGAGCTGGACGATGCTGTCGAGGAGATGGCGGCGCGGATGGCGAGCGTGCCGATCAACCAGCTTGCGATGCAGAAGATGGTGATCAACCAGACGCTCGAAGCGCAGATCAACCAGACGCAGCGGTTGGCCACGGTCTTCGACGGGATCACCCGGCACAGCCCCGAGGGGCTGAACTTCAAGGCGCGTGCCGAGGAGGTCGGCTGGAAGCAGGCCGTGAGGGACCGCGATGAAGGCACATGGGACTGGACGGAAAACACGCCCTTGCCGAAGTCGAACAGGTAGCCTGCTGTTCAGTACCGGCGCGGCAGGCGGCGGCGCCTGATGGGGCGGTTCTTGACCCGCTCGCGCAGGAAGACGAAGAGGCCTGAACCAAGGATGAGCGCGATCCCGGCAAGCACGAGCGGTGCAGGGAACTCGGCCCAGATCACCCAGCCCCAGAAGACCGCGAGAGGCAGGCCGACATATTCGAAGGGCGCGATCGTGGCGGCATCGGCGAGTCGGTAGGCCTGGCTGAGTGAATAGCCGACCACCGCGGAGTTCAGCCCGAGCCCGAGGAAGAGCCAGCGGTCTGTCCCCTCGGGCAGCACCCAGGCCCGCAAGAGGAAGATCACGCTTTCATTCGTCGCGCCTGTCGCAAAGCGGCCATCGCCTGCAACCAGGAAGAAACCGAGCGCAACGAAAATGAAGATGACCTGGATGTAGAGCGCCATGGCGCTTGCCTTGGCATGCACGCCGAGCTTGCGCGTCATGAGCTGGTTGAGCGCGTAGGTGAGCGCGGCGAACATGGGCAGGATCAGGATGATGAACGGGACATCGACAGGGGCGTCCTCGCTGCGCCATGCCTGGAGCATGAACAGAACGCCGACAAACCCGGCGACGACCGCGCCGAGCCGCCAGGGGCCGACCTTTTCACCGAGGATCGGGATCGAGAGCAGGGTGATCATCAACGGCGCAACGAAGAACAACGCTGTCGCATCGGCCAGTGGCAACATCGCCAGCGCGGCGAAATAAGTCATGTTGGAGATGACGATGAGCAGGCCGCGCAGCAGGTGAAGCTTGGGTGTGTCGGTTTTCAGGATACGCCATCCGCCTTCGAGCTGAACCAGCATCAAGGAGAAGACGATCCCGATGGCAGACCGGAAAAACACCATTTCATGAAGGGGATAGCCGCCTGACAACGCCTTTATCAGCATATCGTTGATCGAGATGGCGAGAACGCCGAGCACGATGAAGAAGATGCCGAGGCCGGGGCGGTTTTGTGCTGTGGACATGCCCGAGCGCTATCAGCAGGGGCGCACCCTGTCACGCCAGTTTGCGACATGTCGCTTTGTTGGTTTCCGACAGTGGCTGCCGCTGTTAGCATCGCGGAGCGCAGCAGGAGAGAGACATGGCAATCATCGAAATCGAGGATCTGCGGAAAAGCTACGAGGGTGGATTCGAGGCCCTCAAGGGCGTCACGCTCGATATGGAGGAGGGGGAAATCCTGGCCCTTCTCGGACCGAACGGAGCGGGCAAGACAACGCTTATCTCGGCGCTTTGCGGACTCATATCGCCGTCTGGTGGAACTGCGCGTGTCGGCGGACATGATATCCTCGCGGATTATCGCGCGGCGCGCAGCCTCATCGGCCTCGTGCCCCAGGAGATCGCGCTCGAACCGTTCCAGAGGGTCTGGGATGCCGTCGTCTTTTCGCGAGGGCTTTTCGGACTGCCGCGCGATGATGCGCATATCGAAAACGTGCTCAGACAGCTTTCGCTCTGGGACAAACGCCGCGCCCGCATCATGGAACTCTCGGGCGGCATGAAGCGCCGCGTGCTCATTGCCAAGGCGCTCAGTCACAAGCCGCGCGTTCTCTTTCTTGACGAGCCAACGGCAGGCGTGGACGTGGAGCTGCGCCGCGACATGTGGGAGACCGTGGGAAATCTCAAGGCCGATGGCGTTACCATCGTCCTGACGACGCATTACATAGAGGAAGCCGAAGCGATTGCCGACCGGATCGGCATCATCGACAAGGGCGCGCTCCTGCTCGTCGAGGACAAGGCGGCGCTCATGGCGCGGATGGGCCGCAAGACATTGTTGATCAGCCTGCGCGAGCCTCAGGACAAGGTGCCCGATGCACTGGCCGGATACGGGCTGGAGCTGGCGGACGAGGGGCAGACACTGGTCTACACCTATGACACCCATGCCGAGCGCACGGGGATCACCGGGCTCTTGCAGGATCTCGGGGGCGCAGGGCTGAAGCTGGCCGATCTGAAGACGACACAAAGCAGCCTCGAGGAGATTTTTGTCGGGCTGGTAAGGGAGAGTGCGGCATGAATTTCCCCGCGATCTGGACGATCTATGTACATGAGATGAAACGGTTCTTCCGAACTTTCGTGCAGAGTTTCATCTCGCCTGTCATCTCGACGTCGCTCTATTTCGTGGTCTTTGGCACGGCCATTGGCAGCCGGATCCAGGAGGTCGAAGGGGTCAGCTATGGCGCTTTCATCGTGCCGGGTTTGATCATGCTCTCGGTGATGACGCAGGCGCTTTCGAATGCCAGTTTCGGCATCTACTTTCCCAAGTTCATCGGCACGATCTACGAGCTGCTTTCGGCGCCGATCAACTTTCTCGAAATCGTGCTGGGCTATGTCGGCGCGGCGGCGACGAAGGCGCTTTTCATCGGCGTGGTGATCCTCGGGACGGCGTCTTTCTTCGTTGATCTGGACGTCCAGCATCCCATGGCGATGGTCGCCTTCCTGCTGCTGACATGCATCAGCTTCGCACTCTTTGGCTTCATTATCGGGATCTGGGCGGACAATTTCGAGCAACTCCAGCTTATCCCGCTCCTGGTCGTGACGCCGCTGGTGTTTCTCGGGGGCTCCTTCTACTCGATTTCAATGCTGCCCGGAGTCTGGCAGACGATCTCGCTCTTCAACCCGGTCGTCTACCTCATTTCCGGGTTCCGGTGGTCTTTCTACGGGACTGCGGATGTGCCGATCCTCGTGTCGCTACTGGCTATTTCAGGCTTCATGCTGCTCTGCACGGCGATCATCTGGTGGATCTTCCGGACAGGCTACAAGATCAAGCCATGAGGCGGAAAATGTGCCCCAGCAGCCCATTCGGGACAAAACCGTCCACCTTCACGGACCCGGTCCCTTGTTTCGCCGCTTGCGCCCCTCTACATGAGACGTCATGAAGCTCAATCTACCTTTCCTCAACAAGGCGCCGAGAGTGGCCGTGATCCGCCTGAGTGGCACGATCGCCGCAGGCACGCGCGGCTCGCTGAGCGATGAGACGCTCGCGCCGGTGATCGAGAAGGCCTTCAAGCGTGGCAAGCCCGCTGCCGTCGCCTTGGTGATCAACTCGCCGGGCGGCTCGCCGGTTCAGTCCTCGCTGATCGCACAGCGCATCAGGCGGCTGGCGGATGAAAAGGAAATTCCCGTTCATGCCTTCGTTGAGGATGTCGCGGCATCTGGCGGGTATTGGCTGGCTTCTGCGGCCGACGATATCTGGGCGGACGGGGCCTCCATCATCGGTTCCATCGGCGTGATCTCGGCGGGCTTCGGTGCACATGTCTTCCTGGAGCGGCAAGGTATCGAGCGGCGCGTGCATACGGCGGGCAAGTCCAAATCGACGCTGGACCCGTTTCAGAAGGAAAAGCCCGAGGACGTGAAGCGCCTGAAGGTGATCCTCGGCGAAATGCATGATCTGTTCATCAGCCATGTGAAGGACCGCCGAGGGGACAAGCTTGTGCTGGGAGAAGAGCTGTTCACCGGCGAATTCTGGCTGGCGGGTCGCGCTCGGGAACTTGGCCTGATCGACGGGATGGGCCACATGGATACCAAGCTCAAGGAGCTATACGGCGAGAACGTGAAATTCATGCGCTACGGGCGCAAGAGATCCTTGCTGTCGCGTTTCGGGGCGCAGGTTGCAACAGGCGGCCTCGGCGCTTTGGAAGAGCGCGCCGAGTTTGCCCGCTATGGGCTCTGAAGCATGATCTTCAAGATCGTCGCACTTTTCCTGGCATTCATGGCGATCCTCGCGATGTTCGGCAAGCTCACGGTGCCGGGCGCCAAGAGACTGGCGGACAAACGCTGCAAGTCCTGCGGCAGGTTCCGGATCGGCAAGGGGCCTTGCCCCTGCAAAGCCAAGGGATAAGCCATGGATTGGTTTCTCGCCTTGCTCGGCCTGGTGATCCTGCTGCTGGCGGGGGATAGCCTCGTGCGTGGCGCTGTCAACCTTGCCTTGCGGATCGGTATTCCCGCATTGATCGTCAGCCTGACAATCGTGGCCTTCGGCACCTCGGCGCCAGAGCTGCTGATCGCCATCAAGGCCGTCATCGAAGATGCGCCCGATATTGCCATGGGCAATGTCATCGGCTCGAATACGGCCAATATCCTGCTCGTGCTTGGCCTTCCCGCGCTGCTGGCGACGATGTACACCTCCGAATGCGACAGCCGCAAGAGTTTCGTGGTGATGATCGGGGCTTCCATTCTCTTCATCGCGCTGGCTTTTCGCGGCGTGTTCGATTTCTGGGCCGGGCTCGCGCTTGTCACCGCCCTGGCGGCCATTCTCGGGGAGAACTTTCTGCATGCGCGCGCGCACAGGCGCGAGATGAAGGCGCGGGCGGCAGACGTGGATCTGGCGGAGGAAGACGACCTTGCCGAAGAGCTTGAAGGCGCGGACCCCGAGCTGCCCTGGTGGAAGATCGGGGTGTTCCTTGTTCTCGGTCTGATCGGCCTGCCTCTCGGGGCGGATCTGCTTGTCGACAGCGCGGTGCGCATCGCGCGCACATTCAACGTGTCCGAAGCGGCGATCGGGCTGACACTCGTCGCGCTAGGGACATCGCTGCCTGAGCTGGCAACGACGAGCATGGCCGCGGTGCGCCGCCAGGCTGACGTGGCGCTGGGCAATGTCATCGGCTCGAACATGTTCAATCTTCTGGGCATCATCGGTGTCACGGCCCTGATCGGGGACATCCCTGTGAGTCGGCAGTTCCTTGAATTTGACCTGTGGGTGATGCTGGGCGCTTCGCTACTGCTGGTGCCCTTCGTATTCTTCAAGCTCGATATCGGGCGTATCTGGGGGGGAGTGCTCATGGCGCTATACATCGGCTATCTCTATGTCGTGGTGATGGCATGAGCGGCGCGGCGCTGGTTACGGGCGGAGCGAAGCGGCTCGGCGCGGCGATGGCGAGATACTTCGCAGGGCGGGGATATGCCGTCGCCGTGCATTACAACAGCTCGTCCGATGCCGCGGATGCCTTGGTGGCGGAGCTCGAGGCCGAGGGCGCCCGGGCGGCTGCGGTGCAGGCCGACCTGCTGAGCGAGACGGAGACAGAAACGCTCGTCGACAGGGCCGTCACGGCATTGGGACGGCCGCTCACTTGCCTGGTCAACAACGCCTCCATCTTCGAATACGACACTCTCGACAGCGCAACGCGAGAGAGCTGGGACAGGCATATCGGCTCCAATCTGCGCGCGCCCTACATCCTGACACAAGCCTTCGCGCGGCAGGCGCCGGAGGCTGAAAAAGACGAGAACGGAGAGCCGCGGGCGCAGGCCAGTGTGATCAATATGGTCGATCAGCGGGTTTTGAAGCTGACGCCCGAGTTCTCGACATATACGCTGGCCAAGGCAGGCCTGTGGACGCTTACGCAGACGGCGGCCCAGGGGCTTGCGCCGCATGTGCGCGTGAACGCGATCGGCCCGGGACCGACGATGATCGGCGCGCGGCAGAGTGATGTCCATTTCGAGAAGCAAAGGCGCAGCACCGTGTTGCAGCGTGGCTCCAGCCCCGCGGGGATCGTTGCGGCGCTGGGCTATCTGCTCGACGCCGATGGCGTGACGGGCCAGCTCATTTGCGTTGATGGCGGCCAGCATCTCGGCTGGAAAACTCCGGATGTGATCGGCGTCGAATAGGTGAGAAAATGTGTGTGGAACATAAGTTTTGCACCTGGAAACGCGGCGGTCACAATTCGTTTAGAAAAACGTAATAAAACCAACAAGTTGCTTGCAGGGGCAAAAAATACTTCGTCATTTCAATACGTTATATAAGTGCCCAAAATTTAGGCAAATTAACGAAAGGGGCGAAAAACAACGAGAAATTCCGATCAACGACAGTTTATGCCCAGAGTTATCCCCAAGTTCCGTGGAGAGCTTTTCTCTTGTCCTTGGGCGACTATCATTGCAGCAGGCAGGGCGAATCGAGAAAAGACGAGATGGGCACAGAGGACGATCAGAAAACACGAACCGGCCACGAGGTCATCGCCGAGCATGTAAAGACGCTGACGGGCGCGCCGGGGGTGTATCGGATGCTGGATGCGCAGGCGCGCGTGCTCTACGTCGGGAAGGCGCGCAACCTCAGGGCACGCGTGTCGAACTATGCCCGGCCTGCCGGGCACAGCCCCCGGATCGCGCGGATGATTTCCGAAACGGCCTCCATGATGTTCCTGACCACAAAGACGGAAACCGAGGCTCTGCTTCTCGAGCAAAATCTCATCAAGCAGCTCAAGCCGCGCTACAACGTGTTGCTCCGGGACGACAAGAGCTTCCCCAATATCCTCGTGACGGATCACCCCTACCCGATGATCAAGAAGCACCGGGGCGCCAAGAAGGAAAAGGGGCGCTACTATGGGCCCTTTGCCAGTGCCGGCGCGGTCAACCGCAGCCTTGCGCAGCTTCAGCGCGTCTTTCTCCTGCGCAATTGCTCCGACGCCGAGTTCGAGGCGCGCACGCGGCCTTGCCTGCAATATCAGATCAAGCGGTGCACTGCGCCATGCGTGGGCAAGATCAGCGCCGCCGACTACGCCGCGAACGTCCGCGAGGCGGAGCGTTACCTGTCGGGCCGGTCAACGGATTTGCAGGAGCGGCTGGGCGCACAGATGCAGGCGGCCTCGGACGAGATGGAATTCGAGAAGGCCGCCGCGATCCGGGATCGTATCAAGGCTCTCACACAGGTTCAGACCGCCCAGGGAGTCAACCCTCGCGCGACCGCAGAGGCCGACGTGATCGCCTTGCACATGGACAAGGGGCAGGCTTGCGTGCAGGTCTTCTTCATCCGGGCCAACCAGAACTGGGGCAACCGTGATTTCTACCCGCGTGTCGGCAGCGCGGAGATCGAGACAGGCGAGGTGCTCGAAGCCTTTGTCGGCCAGTTCTATGACACCAAGGAACCGCCGCGGCAGATCCTGCTTTCGCATCCGTTCGAGAACATGGAGCTCATGGCCGAGGCGCTGAGCGAGAAGGCCAGGCGCAAGGTCGAGTTGATGGTGCCGCAGCGGGGCGAGAAGGCGGAGCTGATGTCTTCGGCGATGCGCAACGCGCGCGAGAGCCTCGCCCGGAAGACGGCGGAGACGGCGACGCAGGCCAAGCTCTTGAAGGGCGTTGCGGAGGCCTTCGACCTGGACGCGCCGCCGCAGCGGATCGAGGTCTATGACAACTCCCATATTCAGGGCGCCCATGCGGTCGGTGCGATGATCGTCGCGGGGCCGGAGGGCTTCATGAAGAACCAGTATCGCAAGTTCAACATCAAGGGCGAGGAGCTGACTCCGGGGGATGATTTCGGGATGATGAAGGAGGTGCTCAGGCGGCGGTTCAAGCGGCTCTTGAAGGACGACCCGGAGCGCAAGGAAGGGCTTTGGCCGGACCTGCTCCTGATCGATGGGGGGATCGGACAGGTCTCTGCGGTGCGCAAGATCATGGATGAGGCGGGTGTGAGCGACATTCCCATGGTAGGTGTCGCCAAGGGCGTTGATCGGGATGCGGGCAAGGAAGAGTTCTATCGCACTGGCAAGCCGCCTTTCGCCCTGAGGCATAACGACCCCGTGCTCTACTTCGTCCAGCGTCTGCGCGACGAGGCGCACCGCTTCGCCATCGGGACGCACAGGGCCAAGCGGTCAAAGGCGATCGGAGCGACGCCGCTTGACGATGTGCCCGGCGTGGGCGCGACGCGCAAGCGCGCGCTTCTGGCGCATTTCGGCTCGGCGAAAGCCGTGAGCCGCGCCGCGCTCGCCGATCTCAAGGCGGTCGAGGGCATCTCGGGGGCCTTGGCGGAAACGATCTACGATTTCTTCCACGAGAGTGGCTGAAGCCGCTGTGACCGCTTGGGGGAGCTTTCGCTGTTAGCTCGCGAAACAAGGGGTGATATCCGTGCACCCCCAGTACACCCACCTGTGCACCGCAGTGTGCCGCGGTTTGCCGGGCTGAAGATTCCCGGCGTCTGGTTAGATATCCGCGTTCTCATGAGGCCGGTCCTCGACTTTCGCACGCCGGGCGAAAGCGGCGAGGCCGAGCAGCACGAGCGCGCCGAAACCGACATAGGCCCAGAGAATCACGCTCATCTCCGCGTGGCTCATCTTGCCCACGTCGCTCGCCTGACCGGCGGCGAGCCAGAGCGTCGCGGCGAAGAAGAGCCGCCCGCAGAAGCTCTGAAGCGAGAGGTAGGTCGCGCGCATCTCGTCTCGCAGGAGCGGTTGGATGCGCGCGAGTATGAAGGGCCGCGAGAGCGAGCTCGGCACCATCCGCAGCAGCAGGAAGGCGATGGCCAGCGCGCTTTCCGTG
>JAWLEL010000082.1:0-8724 GCA_041686165.1 Lentibacter sp. | reverse complement strand
CCGAAAAATATGGTGCCCAGGAGAGGACTCGAACCTCCACGTCCATACAGACACTAGCACCTGAAGCTAGCGCGTCTACCAATTCCGCCACCTGGGCAGGTGTCGTGAGCCGTGCGTTTAAGCCTGCCTTGGAGCGGTGTCAACTTTGATTTGCGCGATTCGGTGACAAAGCGGCTTAACGTCTTGCCGATCGGGTTCGAGCCGCGTAGGAAAAGGGGCAAGCCAGTGCACAATCGGAGGCTCCTCCCATGTCGAAACTCGTGACAATATTCGGCGGTTCCGGATTCGTTGGGCGGTATATCGCGCAGCGGCTTGCAGCCAATGGCTGGCGGGTGCGCGTCGCTGTCCGCCGACCGAACGAGGCGATGTTCGTGCGGCCCTATGGCGTGGTCGGACAAGTCGAGCCTGTCTTCTGCAATATCCGGGACGATGCCAGCGTTGAAGCAGTGACACGCGGGGCCGACGCCGTGATCAACTGCGTCGGAACCTTCGACAAGAGCGGAAAAAACAATTTTGACGCGGTTCAGCACGAAGGTGCGGAGCGCGTGGCGCATATCGCCGCCAAACTGGGTGTTTCCACGCTCGTGCATATTTCTGCACTTGGTATCGACCGAGACGACCAAAGCGCCTACGCGGCGAGCAAGCGCGCAGGCGAAGACGGCATCTTGCGGCATTTCCCCAGTGCGATGATCCTGAGGCCAAGCGTTGTTTTCGGGCCGGAAGATGGCTTCTTCAATCGCTTCGCCGGGATGACCCGAATGGGCCCGTTTTTCCCGCTTGTCGGGGGCCAAACCGAGTTCCAGCCTGTCTACGTGGAAGACGTCGCACTTGCGGCGGCGATGGGCGCCGAAGGCAAAGCGCAAGGGGTTTATGAGCTGGGCGGACCCGAGGCCAAGAGCCTGCGCGCATGGATCGATGTGATCCTTGACGTGGTCAAGCGGCACAAGATCGTCATCAATGCGCCCATGTGGATCGGAAAGCTCATGGCATTCAGCTTCGACATGCTTCAGGCTGTTTCGCTCGGTCTGTTCAGGAACGGTCTGCTGACGCGAGACCAGGCCAAGCAACTGGCCTTCGACAACACGGTCTCCGAAGGCGCGAAGACATTTCAGGATCTCGGAATCGAGCCGGTTGCGGCAGAGGCGATCCTCGATACCTATCTGTGGCGCTACCGCCCGTCAGGCCAGTATGACGAGATTCGCGAATCCGCCGCACATATGCGCAAGCCTTATTGAGTGTAGGCCAGCCAGAGCAAGCCAACCCCGAGGATGATGCGGTAGATCACGTAGGGCGTGAAGCTGACACTGCGCAGAAGCCGCATCATGAATTGAAGCGCGAGAAGCGCCGCAAAGAAGGCCAGCGCGGCCGCTATAGCACCTGCGCGCGCCATGGCCATGTCGGCGGTCGCAACGACCTCGACGCCAAGAAGTGCACCACTGGCAAAGATCGTCGGGATCGACATGAGCATGGCGAGCTTGGCCGAGTCATGGCGCGTGTATCCAAGCCAGCGGCCCGCTGTGATACAGATGCCCGAACGGGATGTCCCCGGAATGAGCGCCAGGGCCTGGGCAAGACCCATCTTGACGGCATCGGCGGTCGACCAGTCTCTGCTTTGTTTCAGCACCTCTCCACGCTGATCAGCCCACCAGAGCACCAGGCCGAAGAACAGCATCGTCCATCCTATGACCGCCATCGAGCGCATTGCATCGTTTAGGCCGGTGAGCTTCAGAAACAGGCCGAACAGGATCGCGGGGATCGTCGCTATCAAGAGGAGAAAAGCGAGCTTCGCGCCGGGCGTGTCGATCTTGCCGGTGACCATGCGAGGGACGCCGGCAAGGCCGAGCTTCACGTCCGGCCAGAAGAAGAACACGACGGCAAGGAGCGTTCCGACATGGACCGCGACGTCGATCGTCTGGCCTTGATCGGGAAGGGTGCTGAGCTCGGATATGAGAATGAGGTGTCCCGAGGACGAAACTGGCAGGAACTCGGTGAGTCCCTGCACGAGCGCCACGAGAATCAGCATGTATAGTGGCATGGCTCACCTGCTTTTTTGTGCCTCTGCAAAAGCTATAAACGGCTTGCAGCAAAATGAAAGCCGCTCAATTTGTCCGAAACGGACCTAATTTACACACTTTTTTCACTACTTCAGTGATTCAGGATGAACTTATCTGCTTATAGGTCAGTATATATGACTTTCCCTTGAGCGCAGGCTGTATTATGGAGGGTGGGTGGAGAAGGAGAGTGACTTTGGCCAAGCAACCGATGTTGAAATTCGTGACTGTCGAGCGGGCGATGCCGGAAAAGCGGACTGCCGTGGAGCGGCGCGAGGATTTTCAGGAGATCTACGCCGAATTCGCGCAGGCGAAGGCGGCCGAGCAGGCGAGCAGGTGCAGCCAGTGCGGCGTGCCCTATTGCCAGACGCACTGCCCGCTGCACAACAACATCCCCGACTGGCTCAACATGACAGCCACGGGCCGCCTCAAGGAAGCCTACGAGCTTAGCCAGGAGACGAACACCTTTCCCGAGATATGCGGCCGGATCTGCCCGCAGGACCGCCTGTGCGAAGGCAACTGCGTCATCGAGATGTCAGGCCACGAAACCGTCACCATCGGCGCCGTCGAGAAATACATCACCGACACCGCCTGGGAGGAAGGCTGGGTCAAGCCCGCGACTCCCGATATGGAGCGCGAGGAAAGCGTCGGCATCATCGGCGCGGGGCCGGGCGGTCTGGCCGCAGCCGACAGGCTGAGGCGTGCGGGCGTTCAAGTCACCGTCTATGACCGCTATGACCGCGCGGGCGGGCTGATGACCTATGGCATCCCCGGCTTCAAGCTGGAGAAGGATGTCGTCATGCGGCGCATCGACCAGCTCGAACAGGGCGGCGCGAAATTCGTGCTCGATTGCAACGTCGGCGAGGACATCAGCTTCGACGAGATCCGCAATCTCCACGACGCGGTGATCATCGCCACGGGCGTCTACAAATCAAGGGATCTGCAAGGCCCCGGCTCGGGCGCCGAAGGCATCGTCCGCGCCATCGACTATCTCACCGCATCGAACCGCCTGAACTTCGGCGACACGGTCCCCGAGATCGAAAGCGGCGCGCTGAGCGCAGAGGGCAAGAAGGTCGTCGTGATCGGCGGCGGCGACACGGCGATGGACTGCGTGCGCACGGCCGTGAGGCAGGGCGCGGAAAGCGTCAAATGCCTCTACCGCCGCGACCGTGCCAACATGCCCGGCTCCCAGCGCGAGGTGCAGAACGCCGAGGAAGAAGGCGTGATCTTCGAATGGCTGGCCGCGCCCGCAGGCTTCAGCGGCGATCCCGTCGAGGCCGTGAGAATCCAGAAGATGCGCCTCGGCGCGCCGGATGTCAGCGGGCGTCAAAGCCCCGAAGTGATCGAAGGGGCGGACTACAACGAGGCTGCCGATCTTGTCATCAAGGCGCTGGGTTTCGAGCCTGAAGACCTGCCGAAGCTCTGGGGCTGCGCAGATCTTCCCGTGACACGCTGGGGCACGGTGAAGGCCGATTTCGAAACCGGCGCGACCGATCTCGATGGCGTCTACGCCATCGGGGATATCGTGCGCGGCGCGAGCCTTGTCGTCTGGGCGATCAAGGACGGGCGCGACTGCGCCGACGCGATTCTGCAAAAGATGAACGCCGCCGGACAGATCGCCGCCGAATGAGAAGAGCGGGGGTGCAAGACTGTGCACCCCCAGTATGCCCCCTGTGCACCCCCCGGTGCACATCAGGGAAGGTAACGAAGATTAATAAGGCAATATGCCTGACCTGCCTGGTTGAGAAAGGGTAAACAGGATGGAACTCGCGGGACAGTGCCTGTGCGGCGCGGTGACGGTGACGGCGAAGGCAGAGCGCCCCGTGCTGCGCGCCTGTCATTGCGACATGTGCCGCCGGCACACCAGCTCGATGTTCATCTCGATCCCGACCATCCGCGAAAGCCAGCGCGTGGACGGTCCGGCCACATCCTTCCGCTCGTCGGACCGGGCCGAGCGCGGCTTTTGCACGCAGTGCGGCTCGACGCTCTGGTATGCGATGGTGGAAACGGGTGAGCGCAACCTGTCCGCCGGGCTCTTCCCCGATGCCGGCGGCGGGGAGATGAAATACGAGTTTTTCGCGGACCTGTGCCCGGGCGGCTATGCACTGGCAGGGGCGCACCGCAGATTGAACACGGACGAAATGATCGCGCTGATTGCGCCCAATGACGGAGAGACACATGACACAGTTTGACGAGAACTGGGCCGCCGCCGAAGAGGCCAAGCGTGAATGGATGGCGCAGAACGGGCTCTACCGCGACGAGGAGGAGCATTCTTCCTGCGGTGTCGGGCTTGTCGTGTCGATGGATGGCAAGCCGCGCAGGCAGGTCGTCGATGCGGGAATCGACGCGCTGAAGGCGATCTGGCATCGCGGTGCCGTGGACGCTGACGGCAAGACCGGCGACGGCGCGGGCATTCATGTCCAGATCCCCGCCAGGTTCTTCTATGACCAGATCCGCCGCACCGGCCACGAGCCGCGGCTCGACGAGCTGATGGCCGTCGGCCAGGTCTTCCTGCCCCGCACGGACTTCGGCGCGCAGGAGGCCTGCCGCACGATCGTCGAGACCGAAGTTCTGCGCATGGGCTATTACATCTACGGCTGGCGGCATGTGCCTGTCGACATCGAATGCCTCGGTGAAAAGGCGAATGCCACGCGGCCCGAGATCGAGCAGATCCTGATTTCGAACGCGAAGGGCGTCGACGAAGTTCAGTTCGAGCGGGAGCTTTACGTGATCCGCCGCCGGATCGAGAAAGCCGTCACGCAGGCGGGCATCCAGGGGCTCTACATCTGCTCGCTCTCCTGCCGCTCGCTCATCTACAAGGGGATGATGCTGGCCGAGCAGGTGGCTGTCTTCTACCCTGATCTGCTGGACGAACGCTTCGAGAGCGCCTTCGCGATCTATCACCAGCGCTACTCGACAAACACCTTCCCGCAATGGTGGCTCGCGCAGCCCTTCCGCATGCTCGCGCATAACGGCGAGATCAACACGCTCAAGGGCAATGTCGGCTGGATGAAGAGCCATGAGATCCGCATGGCCTCCTCCGCGTTCGGCGATCTGGCCGAGGACATCAAGCCCATCGTTCAATCGGGCTCTTCGGACAGCGCGGCGCTTGATTCGGTCTTCGAGGTTCTGGTGCGCGCGGGCCGCTCGGCGCCCATGGCCAAGACGATGCTTGTGCCTGAAAGCTGGTCGAAACAGGCCGTGGAGCTGCCGCAGGCCTGGAAGGACATGTATTCCTATTGCAACTCGGTGATGGAACCCTGGGACGGCCCCGCCGCGCTGGCGATGACGGATGGCCGCTGGGTCTGTGCCGGGCTTGACCGGAACGGCCTGCGCCCGATGCGCTATGTGGTCACCGGCGACGGGCTGCTCATTGCCGGTTCGGAAACCGGAATGGTGACCGTGGATGAGGCCAGCGTGCGCGAGAAGGGCGCGCTCGGGCCGGGCCAGATGATCGCGCTCGACATGGTCGAGGGCCAGCTCTACCACGACACCGAGATCAAGGACACGCTGGCCGCGGCCCAGCCTTTCGGCGAATGGGTCGGGCGGATCAACGAGCTGGACAGCGAGCTGGCCGAAGTGACCGAGGCGGAGATCTTCTCCGGCGAGGAGCTGCGCAAGCGCCAGATCGCTGCGGGCTATACGCTCGAAGAGCTCGAACAGGTGCTTTCGCCCATGTGCGAGGACGGCAAGGAGGCGCTGGCCTCGATGGGTGATGACACGCCCAGCGCCGTTCTCTCGAAGCTCTATCGCCCGCTGTCGCACTATTTCCGCCAGAACTTCAGCCAGGTGACCAACCCGCCGATCGACAGCCTGCGCGAGTTCCGCGTGATGAGTCTGAAGACACGCTTCGGCAACCTCAAGAACGTGCTCGACCAGAGCGGCGCGCAGACGGAGATCATCGTTCTGGAAAGCCCCTTCGTGGGCAACGCGCAGTGGACCGAACTGGCCCGGCATTTCAACGCCGATCTGGTCGAGATCGATTGTTGCTTCGATGCGGACGGCGATCAGGACGCCCTGAAGGATGCGCTCGACGCGATCCGCCGGAAGGCGGAGGACGCGGTCCGCTCCGGTGCGGGGCATCTCGTCCTGACCGATGAGCACCAGGGCGAGGGGCGCGTGGCGATCCCGATGATCCTGGCGACGAGCGCCGTGCACAGCTGGCTGACACGCAAGGGGCTGCGCACCTTCTGCTCGCTCAACGTGCGCGCATCGGAGTGTATTGATCCGCATTATTTCGCGGTTCTGGTCGGCTGCGGCGCGACGGTGGTGAACCCCTATCTCGCCGAGGACAGCATCGCCGACCGTATCCGCCGCGGCCTGCTGGACGGCACGCTTACGGAGAACATGAAGCGGTATCGCGAGGCCGTGGACCAGGGCCTGCTGAAGATCATGGCGAAGATGGGGATCAGCGTCATCTCCTCCTATCGCGGCGGCATGAACTTCGAGGCGGTCGGCCTCAGCCGCGCGATGTGCGCCGAGTATTTCCCTGGCCTGACGAGCCGTATCAGCGGCATGGGCGTGAAGGGGATCCAGGCAAAAACAGTCTCTGTTCACGCCCGAGGCTGGAAAACCGGCACGGATGTCCTGCCCATCGGCGGCTTCTACAAGGCGCGCAAATCAGGCGAGACCCACGCCTGGGGCGCAACGACGATGCACATGATGCAGGCCGCCTGCGACCGGGCGAGCTATGAGCTCTGGAAGCAGTATTCCGGTGCGATGAAGGCCAACCCGCCGATCCATCTGCGCGACCTGCTGGCCATCAAGCCGCTGGGCAATCCCATCGCGCTGGAAGAGGTGGAAAGCATCACCTCGATCCGCAAGCGCTTCGTCACGCCCGGCATGAGCCTCGGGGCGCTCAGCCCGGAAGCCCACAAGACGCTGAACATCGCGATGAACCGCATCGGCGCGAAGTCCGACAGCGGCGAGGGCGGCGAGGATCCGGCACATTTCGTGCCCGAGTCCAACGGCGACAACCCTTCCGCCAAGATCAAGCAGGTGGCCTCGGGGCGCTTCGGCGTGACGGCGGAATATCTCAACCAGTGCGAGGAACTCGAGATCAAGATCGCCCAGGGCGCCAAGCCCGGCGAGGGCGGGCAGCTCCCCGGAATGAAGGTCACCGACCTGATCGCGCGGCTGCGGCATTCGACGAAGGGCGTCACCCTCATCAGCCCGCCGCCGCACCATGACATCTACTCGATCGAGGACCTCGCGCAGCTGATCTACGATCTCAAGCAGATCAATCCGCGCTGCAAGGTGACCGTGAAGCTCGTGGCGCAATCGGGCGTCGGCACGATCGCCGCCGGCGTGGCCAAGGCCAAGGCCGATGTCATCCTGATCTCGGGGCACAATGGCGGCACAGGCGCCTCGCCTGCGACCTCGATCAAGTTCGCCGGGCTGCCCTGGGAGATGGGCCTCACCGAGGCGCACCAGGTTCTGGCGATGAACAAGCTGCGCGACCGTGTGACCCTGCGCACCGATGGCGGGCTGCGCACGGGGCGTGATATCGTCATGGCCGCGATGATGGGTGCCGAGGAATACGGGATCGGGACCGCCGGTCTGATCGCCATGGGCTGCATCATGGTGCGTCAGTGCCAGAGCAACACCTGCCCCGTCGGTGTGTGCACGCAGGATGAACGCCTCCGCGCGAAGTTCACCGGCAATGCCGACAAGGTGGTCAACCTGATCACATTCTACGCTCAGGAAGTGCGGGAGATCCTCGCCGAGATCGGGGCCAGGAGCCTCGACGAGGTGATCGGCCGCGCGGACCTTCTGAGCCAGGTGAGCCGCGGCGCCGACCATCTCGATGATCTCGATCTGAACCCGCTTCTGATCACCGTCGATGGCGCGAAGGACATTCGCTATGACCGCGAGCGCCCGCGCAACGCCGTGCTCGACACGCTCGACGCCGAGATCGTCCGTGATGCACAGCGCTTCCTCGAGGACGGCGAGAAGATGCAGCTCTCCTATGCGGTGCAGAACACGCACCGGACAGTGGGCGCGCGCATCTCGAGCCATATCGTCAAGAACTTCGGAATGCACAACGACCTTCAGGAGAACCACCTGACCGTGAAACTCACGGGCAGCGCGGGCCAGTCTCTCGGGGCCTTTGCCGCGCCGGGGCTCAAGCTCGAAGTGAGCGGGGATGCCAATGATTACGTCGGCAAGGGGCTCAGCGGTGGCATGATCGTCGTGCGCCCGCCGATGGCCAGCACACTCAAGGCCAGTGAGAACACGATCATCGGCAATACCGTGCTCTATGGCGCGACGGGCGGCCACCTCTTCGCCGCCGGGCGCGCGGGCGAGCGTTTCGCCGTGCGCAACTCGGGCGCGCATGTGGTGGTCGAGGGCTGCGGCAGCAACGGCTGCGAATACATGACCGGCGGTGTGGCCGTGATTCTCGGCGAGATCGGCGCGAATTTCGGCGCCGGCATGACCGGCGGCATGGCCTATCTCCATGATCCGGACGGCACGGCCGAGGCGCTGATGAACCTCGAAACCCTCGTGACGTGCCCTGTGAGCACGGCGCATTGGGAAGGCCAGCTCAAGGCGCTGATCGAGCGGCACCATGTCGAGACATACAGCGCCAAGGCCGCCGAGATCCTCCAGCACTGGGGAACGGAGAAGCACAACTTCATCCAGATCTGCCCGAAGGAAATGCTCGACAAGCTCG
>JAWLEL010000081.1:0-8735 GCA_041686165.1 Lentibacter sp. | reverse complement strand
CTGAATTTCGAAAGCCAGAATGGCCATCAGCTTGCCGCTCGCCTTGATATGCCCGACGGGCCACATCTGGCGACGGCGCTCTTTGCCCATTGTTTCACCTGCTCCAAGGACATTCCTGCGGCCAAGCGGATCTCGCAGCGGCTCGCCGCCCAGGGCATCGCGGTGCTGCGCTTCGATTTCACGGGGCTTGGCCATTCCGAGGGCGAGTTCGCCAACACGGATTTCTCTTCGAATGTCGATGATCTGGCCGCAGCCGCGAAAGCGCTCGAGGCCAAGGTCGGTGCGCCCGACCTGCTGATCGGTCACAGCCTCGGCGGCGCGGCGGTGATCGCGGCGGCGCAGCGCATCCCTTCGGCCAAGGCTGTCGTGACCATCGGCGCCCCGTTCGATCCGGCCCACGTCACCCGGCATTTCGGCGAGAAGCGCGACGAAATCCGCGAGAAAGGCGAAGCCGAGGTCGATCTCGGCGGGCGGCCCTTCGTGATCCGCAAGGAATTCATGGACGATGTCAGCCAGGCCGCGCTCGACAAGAGCCTCAAGGAGCTCGACAAGGCACTGCTCGTCCTGCACGCCCCGCGCGACGAGATCGTCGGGATCGACAACGCCGCCGAGATATTCCTCGCCGCAAAGCACCCCAAGAGCTTCGTGACTCTCGATGACGCCGATCATCTGATCACCCGCGCCGATGATGCCGAGTATGCCGCCGAAGTGATCGCGGCCTGGGCCACGCGCTACCTCGACATGCGCCCGCCCGCGCCGCCCCCCGGCGCGCCCGAGGGGATCACCCGCGTCTCCGAGGCCGACCCCCAGGGCTTCTTGCAGGACATCGTGTCCGGCCCGCAGCATCACGCGCTCGCCGACGAGCCGGAGGCCTACGGCGGCACGAACCGGGGCATGTCGCCCTATGGCTTCCTGGCCGCCGGCCTTGGAGCCTGCACCTCGATGACGATCCGCATGTATGCCCGCCGCAAGGGCTGGCCGCTCGACCACGTGCGCGTCGATGTGAGCCACGAGAAGGTCCATGCGCAGGACGCCAGCGAAGGCAGCCGCGAAAAGATCGACAGCTTCAAACGGGTCATTCACCTGGAGGGTGAACTGTCTGGCGAACAGCACGAAAAGCTGCTCGAGATCGCCGACAAATGCCCCGTGCACCGAACGCTGGAACGCTCGAACAAGATCGTGACGGAGCTGGCCCAGCCCGAGGAGAAGGCCTCTTCCTGAAAAGGCCCCAAGCCAGGGCCTGCCGGAACAAGGGCCCGATGCAGCCTCTTCTTCTTGCCCGCATCGGTCGCTTTGTCGCGCAGCGATAAAGCGAAAGACACAAGAGGTTCATGCCTTGAACGCGCTTCGACAAGGGCTGCCCGGCAGGTTCCTTTCGAAACGCTTTAGCGCCCCCGAGCTTCTTCGAGAGCCGGGCGGATCGTTTTATCGATCACGCGGGAGGTGATCGGCCCGGCCCAGCGAAGCACGATCTCGCCATTCCCGTCGATCACATAGGTTTCCGGCACGCCGTAGACCCCCCAGTCGAGCGCCATGCGGCCCTTGTCGTCGGCCCCGACGGCCGTATAGGGATCGCCCAGCTCGGCGAGAAAGTTGAGCGCGTTCGGGGCCTTGTCCTTGTAATTCACCCCGTAGATGGGGATGCCCTCTTCTGCCAGCGCTTCGAGATGGGGGTGTTCCACGCGGCAGGGCGCGCACCAGCTGGCCCAGAAATTCACCAGCTTGACGCCATCTTCCCGGAGCATCGCGTCCGAAAACTCCGGCTTGTCGCCCAGCGGCGTGACAGCCACGGCGGGCGCGGGTTTGCCTTCCAGCGCCGAGGGCAGCGCGTCGGGATCCTCGCGGAACAACCCGAAGGCCAGCAGCCCCGCCAGCACGAGGAAGAGAAGCGGCGGCGCGATCATCATTGCAGAGGGCCTAGCCATTCCCGCGCCTCCGCTGTTCCACGTTTTCCAGCTCGGCCTTGACACGGCGCGCACGCGCGATGCTGGCCACGATGATCCCGACGATCAGCGCCAGCGACACGCCATAGGCACTGAGCACTTCGAATGCGTATTTCCCAAGATCAGGCATCAGGCCTCCCTCTCGCGCGACAGCAGGGCCCGCATCCGGCGGGCTCGGATTTCAGTATTGGTCCGCAGGATCACAAGCGCCACGAAGAGCAGGATGAACCCGGCGATGCAGACCAGCGCCGGATACCAGAAGACATCTGCCACGTTCTCCTCCTTGTCGAGGCTGAGCGAGGCGCCCTGGTGCAGCCCCTGGTTCCAGAAGTTGACGGCATAGCGGCTCAGCACGGCGAAGATCGAACCGACAAGGCAGAGCACGGACGTCAGGTCCGCCGCCGTGTCGTCATCCTCTATCGCCGCCCAGAGCGCGATATAGCCGAGATAGAAGAGAAACAGGATCAAAAAGGAGGTCAGCCGCGGGTCCCAGGCCCACCATGTGCCCCACATCGGCTGGCCCCAGATCGCCCCGGTGAAGAGCGCGATCACGGTCATCACCGCCCCGATGGGCGCTGCGGCGCGCGCCGCCAGGGCGCTCACGTGATGCCGCCGGATGATCCAGACAAGCGAGGTGATCAGCATCATCACCCAGATATTGATCGCCATCATCGCGCTCGGGACATGGATGTAGAAGATCTTCACGGTCGATCCCTGCCGGAAGTCATCGGGCGTGAAAAAGAAGCCCCAGACGAGACCGCCCACGAGGCAGAGCGCCGCCAGGACGGACACGGCCGGCAGGATACGCTCGGTGGTGCGCATGAATTTCAAAGGGTTCGCGTATTCCCAGAGCGATGCCATAGTTCCCTCCTTGAGCCTTGCATTCCATTGCCTGAATTCGTGGCGGAATGCCAGAGCCAGCTTGTCACATTATCGCAAGTTCACCCGCAGCACCGCCGCCGAGGCGAAGGGCAGGAGCGCCAGCACACCGAAGCTGATCCCCGCCAGCATCATCAGCGGCGTGGCGAAATCCTGCCCCTCCGCCCCGCGCCGGGCCACGTCAGCCCCGAAAATGAGCGTCGGAACATAGAGCGGAAGCACCAATAGGCTCAGCAGCAGCCCGCCGCGCTTGATCCCCACGGTCAGCGCCGCCCCGAAGGCACCGATCACCGAAAGCGCCGGCGTGCCGAGCATGAGCGAGAGCATGAGCGCGCCATAGCCCTGCCACGGCAGGTTCATCAACAGTGCGAGCACCGGCGCGGCCAGCACCAGCGGCAGCCCCGTCGTCAGCCAGTGCGCCAGCGCCTTCACGGCCGCCACGCCCTCGAGCGGCAGCGGCGATGTGGCGAGCAGGTCGAGCGAGCCGTCCTCATGATCGAGCGCGAACATGCGGTCAAGCGACAACAGGCAGGCAAGCAGGGCCGCCACCCAGAGCACGCCGGGCGCGATCTTGCCCAAAAGGCCGGTTTCGGGGCCAACGCCGAACGGCACGAGCACGACGACGATGAGAAAGAAGGACAGCCCGAGTCCGAAGCCGCCCCCGGCCCTGAAGGCCAGGCGCAAATCGCGCGCGAGCAGCGCGATCACAGGAAGGCCTCGTCGAAATGTTCATCCGACTTTGGGACCGCCTTGAAAGGAGCAAGCTCGAGCGTCTCCGCCTCCTCCAGCCCCAGGTCGATATGCGTGGCCAGAAGCGCCATGCCCCCGCCGCCCAGATGCGCGCGGATGACCTTGCCGAACATGGCAACAGACGCGGCATCAAGCGAGACCGTCGGCTCATCGAGAACCCAGATCGGCCGCCCGGTCACCACGAGCCGCGCAAGGCCGAGGCGCCGCTTCTGACCCGCCGAAAGCATCCCGGCAGGCCGCGTGCGCAAGCCCTGCAGCTCGAAGGCATCGAGCGCCTCTTCCACACGTTCGGTCTCGAAGACACTGGCCCAGAAGCGCAGGTTTTCCTCCACGGTGAGAACCGCCTTGATCCCGTCGAGATGCGCCGTGTAGGCCATCGTCTCGGGGGGCATGCTCACAGTGCCCTGCCGCGCAGGCTGGAGCCCGGCAAGCGTGCGCAGCAGCGTCGTCTTGCCAATCCCGTTCGGCCCGCGCAGGACAAGCGCGCGGCCCGCGCGCAGCTTGAAACTCACGCCCTCGAGAACCGGCAAGGTGCCGCGCGTGACGCAAAGCCTCTCGGCCCGAAGCTCCAGCGCGCTCATACAGGCAGAACCGCCAAAGCCACGCGCCGCCCCTCGGCGGCGAGCACGTTATAGGTCCGGCAGGCCGCGGGCGTGTTCATCACTTCGGCCCCCATCCCCGCCGCTTCGATCCGCTCGCGCAACTCCTGCGGCAGATGGGCGATTTCCGCTCCGGTGCCGACGAAGACCACATCCACCGCGCCTTCCAGCGCGAGTATCTGATCTGCGGCCTCATAGCCCTCCCAGCTTGTCGCGCCCTCGGCCGTGAGCAGCATGCCGCCCTCGATCCGCGCGCCGCCCACGCGGAAAAACCCGGGGCCATAGCCCTCCACGGGCTGGGCTTCGGCGAATTGCATCTCGGTGAGTTTCATCTGTCTACTCCCAGATCGGCAGGCTTGTCAGCGCCGCGACGAAAATCACGGCGTATGCCACCCCTCGATACATCCTTTCGCGCGCGGGATCAAAGATCGCCGCGCCCAGAATATTGCCTGCGACAATCGGCGCGAAAAGCAAGAGGCCAAGCGCGACAGGTGTCATCTCCAGTCGGCCCTGCAGGCCGAGCCAGCCAAGCAGGATGACATCGAACGCGACGAGATAAATCATGATATTGCCGCGAATCTCGGCCACGGGCCGCGTGCTGGATGCGTAGAGCAGGATCACCGGCGGCCCCGGCAGCCCGGCAGCACCGCCGGTGACACCCGCGACAGCGCCGACCGCGGCCAGCAAACCCCGGGTCATCTCGCCGCGATAGCGCACCCCGGCAACAAGCAGCACCGGCACGAGAATCGCCATCACCGAGACGACATAGCGAAAGACCTCCGCAGGCACCGCCACGAGAATAGCGATTCCGAGGGGCAGCGCCAGGAGCGTTGCCAGGGCCATGACGCCGACATCCCGGGGCCGCCCGTCGCGCCAGGCGCGCGGCAGGTTCGGGATTGGTCCGAGAATATCCATGATCACCAGGGCAATGAGAACCCAGATCGGCTCGAGGAATTTCGCCGCGACGGGAATGAAGATCATCGCCGTGCCGAAGCCCGAAAAGCCCCGCACGACACCCGCGATGAAAGCCGTCAGTGCGATCCAGACGAGCCCGTCGAGCGCGAGCGCCTCCGAAAAGGCCCCCGCCAGAGGCTCAGGCATCTACATTGGCGAACTGGTTGCCAAGGTTCGCGTCGGGCTTGGACCAGTCGCGCTTCACCCCGAGCCAGAGCAGGATCACCGAGGCCACGAAGACCGAGCTGTAGGTGCCCACGATCACGCCCCAGATCATCGCGAAGACGAAGCCGCGGATCACGTCGCCGCCCAGAACGAAGAGCGAGATCAGCGCCAGCAGGGTCGTGACGGATGTCATGACCGTCCGGCTGAGCGTCTCGTTGATCGAGATGTTGAGCACTTCCTTGAGGGGCTTCTTCTTGTATTTGCGCAGGTTCTCGCGCACCCGGTCGAAGACGACCACTGTGTCGTTGAGCGAGTAACCCACGATCGTCAGCAGCGCGGCGATGATCGCGAGATCGAAGCGGATCTGCAACTCGGAAAAGATGCCGATGGTGAGCAACACGTCATGCACGAGCGCCGCGACGGCCCCGACGGCGAACTGCCATTCGAAGCGCAGCCAGATGTAGATCAGCACCGCCCCGATGGCGAGCAGAACGGCAATCGCCGCCGTCTGGATCAACTCGCCGGAGACCTTCGGGCCAACACTTTCGACCGAGGAGAAGGTGATATCCGGCGCAGCGCCCTGCAGCGCGCTGCGCACGCTTTCCACGACGGCGCCGGTGACGGATTCCTCGCCTTCCTGCGCCTGGATGCGGATCATCGCGACGTTCTGATCGTCCTCGAACGTCGGATCGAAGACTTCCGTGATGGTCACGTCGCCAAGGCCTAGCGGCTCGATCGCCGCGCGATAGGCGGCGATGTCCACGGGCTCGGCGCTGTCGGTGCGGATCGTGGTGCCGCCCTTGAAGTCGATACCGTAGTTGAGCCCCTGCAGCATGAAACTGACGAAGGCGAGCACCATGAGCACGGCCGAGATACCCAGCCAGAGCTTGGGTCGCGAGAAGAAATCCCAGGCGGTTTCCTTGGGAACGAGTCTCAGGCGCATGGCTTACACCTCCAGCTGCTTGGGTCTGCGGCGCTCGAACCACATGATCACGAGAAGACGTGTCACGAAGATCGCCGTGAAGACCGATGTGAGAATGCCGAGGCCGAGGGTGATGGCGAAGCCGCGCACCGGGCCGGAGCCGACCGCGTAGAGGATCACCGCCGTGATGAAGGTCGTGATATTCGCATCGACAATGGCCGAAAGCGCCTTCTCGTAGCCCAGCTCGATGGCGCGCGCAGGCCCCCGCGCGCTTTTCAGCTCCTCGCGGATCCGCTCGAAGACCAGCACGTTGGCGTCGACCGCCATGCCGATGGTCAGAACGATCCCCGCGATGCCGGGCAGCGTGAGCGTCGCGCCGAGCAGGGACAGCAGGCCGAAGATGAGGCCGACATTGGTGATGAGCGCGATGTTGGCGAAGACACCGAAGGTGCCATAGCTGAGGAACATGAAGATCAGCACCGCAATGAAAGCGACGATACAGGCTATCGTTCCGGCGTCGATACTGTCCGCGCCAAGCTCCGGCCCGATGGTCCGCTCTTCGAGGAATTCGAGGCCCGCGGGCAGCGCGCCCGCGCGCAGGAGCACGGCCAGGTTGGTGCTGTCCTCAACGGAGAAATTGCCGGTGATGATGCCCGAGCCGCCGGGAATATGGCTCTGGATGACCGGCGCGGAAATCACCTCGTCATCGAGCACGATGGCGAAAGGCGAGCCGATGTTCTCGGCCGTGTAATCGCCGAAACGCCGCGCACCGGCGGTGTTGAACCGGAAAGAAACCGCCGGTCGCCCGTTCTGGTCGTAATCGGGCTGCGCATCGACAAGGTCCTCGCCGGTGACGACGGCGGCATCCTCGAGGATGTAGTAGACGCCCTCCTCGTCGAGCGAGGGGGCGATGAAATTGCCCGCACCCGCCGCATCGGAGGCGCTGGAGGCGCGGCTGACGACCGGATGGAAGGTGAGCTGCGCGGTGGTGCCGATGATCTCTTTCAGCTCGGAGGCGCTGCCAAGGCCGGGCACCTGGATCAGGATCCGGTCCGAGCCCTGCCGCTGGATCGTCGGCTCGCGCGTGCCCACCTCGTCGATGCGGCGTCGGATGATCTCGAGCGATTGGCGCATGGTGCGCTCGTCGGTTGCCACCTTCTCGGCCTCCGAAAGCCGCACGACGATCGCATCATCCTCCGTGGTGACTTCGATATCGCTCGCGCCAGAGCCCGAAAGGCTGGTGACGGGCCGTGCAAGACCCCGCACAAGGCTTGCCGCCCGGCCCACCTGATCGGCCTGCGAGATGCGCACGCGCAGCTCGCCTTCCGTTCCTTCCTGGAGGCGGATCGTGCCGATGGTGTCGCGCTCCTCGCGCAGCAGATCGCGAATCTCGGGCCACATGCCCTTGATGCGCGCCGCGTAGACCTCCTCGACCTCCACCTCGGCCAGCAGATGCGCGCCGCCGCGCAGATCGAGCCCGAGGTTGACCAGCCCGGAGGGCAGGAAGTCGGGCCAGAGCTCCGCCTGTTCCTCGAGCCCCTCCCCGGTTCCGCCCATCTCGAGCGCCTTCACCGCGTCGTTATGCGTTTCGACCCGCGTGTAGAAGCCGTTGGGCAGGGCCAGCACAAGCCCGGTCACGACTGTCAGCAAGATCAGCACGCGCTTCCATGTATCGATTTGCAGCATGCGCCGCCCCGCCTGTTGTCAAAGAAGTGAAAAGCTCAGGCGTTCGCCGCCGGCTCTGTCTTGGAGATGACCTGCGCGACCGTCGCCTGGATGATCCGGACTTTCACGCCCTCGGCGATCTCCACGTCCAGCTCGCCATCGTCGCGCACCTTCGTGACCTTCCCGACCATGCCACCCTGCGTGACGATCTGGTCACCCCGGCGGATCGCCTCGATCATCGCCTTGTGCTCTTTCATCTTCTTTTGCTGCGGCCGGATCAGCAGGAAATACATGATCGCGAAAATCGCGGCCAACATCAGCAGATCACCAGGTCTCATGAGCGCATCCCATCCAGTTTGTCCTTGGAGGCCACCCCTGGCCCCGTAAATCCCGCCCTACCTAAGCGGCTTCATTGCGCGATGCAATCCCAAGGGGCCGTTTTGTCGCTGCTGTCTCGCAGCCCGTGCAGGCTTGCAATCCCCAGTTTACCTTGCCCTGTGAAATCGGCCATAAGGCAGCAGACGAGTCGACCAAAGGCAAGGACCCAAGACAGATGCACGATATCCGCGCGATCCGAGAAAATCCCGATGCTTTCGATGCCGTGATGGCGCGGCGCGGGCTCTCGCCTGTCTCCGGTGACATCCTCGCGCTCGACGAGAAGCGCCGGGCGAAGATCCTCGCCGCCGAGGAGGCGCAGGCCGCGCAGAACAAGGCCGCGAAAGAGATCGGCGCGGCCAAGGCGGCGGGCGACGAAGACCGCTTCAACGCCCTGCGCGAGGACGTCTCCGCCAGGAAGGCCCAGGTCGCCGAGATGCAGGCCGAGGCCAAGGCGCTCGATGCCGAGTTGACCGAGCTTCT
>JAWLEL010000080.1:0-8759 GCA_041686165.1 Lentibacter sp. | reverse complement strand
CGCATCGTCATGCTGGAAGCATGCCTCCGGCATGACGCGCCCCCACGCGGCGGTGATTTGGCTGAGCTGGGCGCAACGCTTTGATGTCATTTGAATTTGGCTGGCATGAAGTGCCCAGCCCCATCGTAGCTTCGCCACCGCGCGCGTCGGCAATGCGCGGCTCTACTCCGCGGCCCTCACGCTGTCATTGCCCGAACTGTCGTTTCCGCTGTCGCTTTCGTCATCGTCTTCCGGCAGCTTGCCGGCCTTGCGCAGCACCGATTGCATCTCCTCCGCGCTGGGCTCTGCGTCCACATCGTCCTGGTTCTCGGGCGGTTCCTCCTCGCCCCACTGGATCTCCGGCGCTTTCACGCGGCGGGCGGCGCTTTGCAGCGCCATGTCGCGGGCGGCGCGGGAGGCGCGGCCGAGGCTGAGCGCGGCGAGGGCGCGCGCGGCCCAGCCCAGGTAGGTCGAGACCCAGACCCGCAGGGCCAGCAGGGAGGGTGTGAAGACCAGTGTCAGCAACGTTGCGATGCCAAGCCCGAAGACCACGGCTGTCGCGAGCTGTTTCCACCAGAGCGCCGTCGGGCTGTTGATCGTGTAGCCGCCGCCGAAGAAATCGAGGCTGAGGCCGAACATCATCGGCGCGAGGCCTGCCATCGTCGTGGTCGTGGTCAGCAGGACGGGGCGCAGCCGGTCCTCGGCGGTGCGGGTGATCGCCTCGGGCCGCGGCATGTAGGCGCTGTATTCCTGGTAGGTGTCGATGAGCACGATATTGTTGTTCACGACGATCCCCGCCAGCGCGACGATGCCGGTGCCGGTCATGATGATCGAGAAGGTCTGGTCCATCACCAGCATGCCGATGAGCACGCCCGTCGTGCTCAGGACAACCGCGACCAGGACGAGCGCGGCATTGTAGAAGCTGTTGAATTGCGCCAGCAGGATGATGAACATCAGGCCGAGCGCCGCGCCGAAGGCCGTCATCAGGAAGGCCTGGCTCTCGGCCTGGTCTTCCTGGTCGCCCGTCCATTCGAAGGAGACGCCTTGCGGCAGCGGGGCATCTTCCGCCTCAAGCCATGTCGTGAGCGCCTCGATCCTGTTGGCGGCCGTGAGCGGAACCGCCTCGAAGCCGTCCCGCTCCCGCTCGGCGCGCAGGTCTTCATCGGCGTCCCACTCGGCGGCAGGCACTGTCGCCTCCTCGCCGGTCTCTTCGTTCCTCAGCAGGAGCGTGTTCGAGGCGACGCCCGCCTTCACGTCGAAGTAACGACTTTGCCCTTCGCGGTTGATCTCGGCGAGCTTGGCAACGGGCTGGCGGGTGAGGAAATTCGACATCGGGATGAGCCCGTCCTCAGTGCGCAGCTTGAGCGTGTCCAGCGTGGACAGGGAGCGGTCTTCCTCGGGCAGGCGCACGCGGATCTCGATCTCCTCGTCGGAGCTGTCGACACGCATCGTATCGAGCAGGAGCCCGCGCGTGACGAGCTGGACCATGCCGCCGACGGTGGCCACGTCGGCGCCGTAGCGCCCGGCGGCCTCCACGTCGACATCGAGCTGCCAGTCGATGCCGGGCAGGGGCAGCGTGTCTTCTTGCAGCGTGAGCCCGGCGGTCTCGTCGAAGCGGGCGCTGGCGGTCTCGGTCGCCGCGATCAGGTCTTCCCAGTCGTCACCCTTGAGGCGCAGGTGCACGGGCTTGGCCGAGGCGGGGCCGCGCGCGGCGGCGAGAATCTCGATCTTGGTGCCGGGAAGTTTCTCGAGCGCGGCGGTGAGTTCGTCCAGCACGAGATCGCCATCAAGCTCCGGGCGATCCTTCCGGTCTTCCCAGGGGATCGTCTCGAACTGGATCTGGCCGATGGTGTCCTTGGGGGGCTGCGCCCCGCCGGTGTTGGAATCCAGCCCGCTTTCACCGGCGAAGGAAAAGGCACTGTCGACGCCGGGGTGGGCGAGGACGATCTTCTCGGCGCGCTTGATCAGCTCGTCCTTCTGCTCGAGGCTGAGATTGCCGCGTGCGCGGACATAGACGATGGCCATTTCCGGCTCGCTCTCGACGAAGAACTCCGTGCCGTTGTTGTTCTCCGAATAGGTGCCGAAGACCGTCAGGACGAAGAAGACCACCGCGGCGATGGAGACGACCGGCATGATCGGGTTTCCGGTGATGAGGTGGATGAAGTGACCAAAGACCGTGCGGCGGCGGCCCGCATGGACAGTGCGCTTGCGGCGCTCGATCCGGGCCGCGCCGAGCGTGACAGTGGAGGCGAAACAGCCCAGCAGGAAGATCGCGACCCCCGGCAGGAGCGAGATGACCCCGCTGCCCAGCGGCGCGCCGGTGATATAGGCGGGGTTGAGCACCTGCATCGCCCCGAGGAAAACCAGGTAGAGCGCGGGCGGCACCAGCAGGGCGCGCAGCCACCAGGGCGCGGCATGGCGCAATGCGTCCGAGGTGCGCCCGAAGCTGCGGCTGAGCCGCCCCGTGACGCCGCCCAGGACAGGCAGGTAGATGAGCGCGACGACCAGCGCGGCCGAGAGCACGAAGATGATGGTGATCGGCAACATGCCCATGAACTGGCCCGGCACCCCCGGCCAGAAGAGCATCGGCAGGAAGGCGCAGAGCGTCGTGGCGGTGGAGGCGACCACGGGCCAGAACATGCGCTTGGCGGCCTCCACATAGGCATGCATGGGCCCGGTGCCCGCGGCGATCCGCTTGTCGGCGTATTCCACCACGACGATCGCCCCGTCCACGAGCATGCCGACCGAGAGGATCAGGCCGAACATGACGATGTTGGAGATGGTCACGCCCATCATTGCCAGCAGGGCGAAGCACAGCAGGAAGGACGTGGGAACCGCGAAGCCGACGAGCAGGGCGGGGCGGATGCCGAGCGCGGCAAGCACGACGATCATCACCAGGGCGATGGCTGTCAGGACCGAACCTTCGAGCTGGGAAATCATCGAGGCGACGATGCGCGCCTGCTCGTTCGATGTGCCGACGAAGACGGCAGCCTTGAGATCCTCGGGCCAGTCGTCGGCTTCCTCGGCGACGACGGCCTTGACCTGCTTGTCCATGTCCAGAAGATTGAACCCCTTGCGCTTGACGACCTGCAACGCAACGGTGTTGTCCCCGTTGAAACGGGCGGTGCCGAGTCGGTCTTCGAAGGTGAGCCGGATATCGGCGATGTCGCCGAGCGTCACGACGCGGTCGCCATTCACTTTGACCGGCAGGTCATAGACATCCTGCGGCTCATCGAAGCTTGACGGGATCTTGACCGAGAAGGCGCCGGTCGCGTTCTCGATCTCGCCCGCGGCGATGAGCTGGTTGTTGTTGACGACGACGTTGATCAGCTCGCCCGCCGTGACGTTGTAGGCTTCGAGCTTGAGCGGGTCGATGATCACTTCGAGCATCTCTTCGCGCTTGCCGGCGATGCCTGCCTCGAGCACGGCGTCGAGGCTTTCGATCCTGTCCTGCAAGTCCACGGCGACCCGGCTCATGGTGCGCTCGGGCACATCGCCGGTGAGGTTGATCACCAGCACGGGGAACTCGGAGAAATTGATCTCGTTGATCGAGTATTTCTCGGCCCCCTCGGGAAAGTTCGCCTCGGCGGTGTTCATCGCGTCGCGCACATCGGCGATGGTGGCGCTCTTGTCCCAGCCGAACTCGAATTCGAGGAAGATGCCCGCGTAATTCTCGGCCGCCGTGGCCGACATGGTCTCGAGCCCGTCCAGATCGGCCAGCTCGGTCTCCATGGTCTTGATCAGCATCGTCTCGCTGTCGGCCGCGGAAATGCCCGGGAAGGGCACCGAGATGAACAGGCCGGGGATCTGGATGTCCGGCTCGCCTTCCTTGGGCAGGTTCGCATAGGCAAACCCGCCGACGAGGAGAGAGAGCACGATGAATGCCAGGATCATCCTGGCGCGGCCGGCGGCCCAGTCGACCAGGCCGGTCATTGGCCTGCATCCTTGTCGCCGGGCCGGAACTCTGGCGAGACGGGCACGCCGTCGATGACGTATTCCTGCCCGATGATGATGATATCGGCCGTGTCGGGCAGGCCCGAGAGCCATGCGCCGTCGGGATCATCGCGGATCAGATTGACGGATCTGAACACCGCGCGGCCTTCGTCATCGATTAGGCGCACGCCGAGCTGACCGTCATCATTCAGCGTCAGCGCCGATTGCGGCACGAGATGCGCTGATTCTCCCTCCGAGGAGATCGCGATCTCGACGGTCTGGCCATCGCTTATCTTCAGATCGGGATTGGGCACCTCGATCTCGATGCGGTAGGTGCGCGTGAGCGAATCGGCGCTGCGTCCGAGGAAGGTGACCTCGCCGGTGAGCGTCTGCCCCGTGGACAGGCGCGCGCCCGCGCGGGCACCGACGCCGACGCGGCCGACCTGCGCCTCGGGAACGAAGCCAACGAGCTTGATGGGATCGAGCTGGATGACCGTGGCGCAGGCCGCGCCGGGCTGGAGCAGCGCGCCAAGCTCGGCCGTGTCGCTTTCGAGAAGGCCGGCGAAGGGCGCCGTGATGGACAGCCGCTCGATCTCGCGGTTGGCGGCGGCGACACCGGCCTGCGCCGATTCGATGTTTGCCTGGACGCTTTGCATGCCGGACTGGGCCGTCTTGAGCGAGGCCTCGGCCGAACTCACGGCCGCTTCACCTGCGCGCAGGGCGGCGGCGGATGCGGCCACGCGTGTCTGCGAGGCGTATCCGCCCTCGCCGAGCTTGCGGGCGGCGTTGTCGTTTATGCGCGCCTCCTCGAGCTGGGCGCGCGCCTGTTCGAGCTGTGCCTCGGCACGGGGCACCTGTGCTTGCGTTTCGGGAATTCTCGCACGCGCCTCCGCGAGCCGCGCCTCGGCCTCTGCGAGCGAGGCACCGCGCGTGCCCGGATCGAGCTTGCACAGGATCTGGCCGTCCTCGACGAAAGCCCCCTTGCGCAGCGGATCGGAAACGACCTTGCCGGAGGTTTCCGCCTGAACCGTGACTTCGCGGGCAGCCTCCGTCTCGCCGCGCAGAACGACGGCACTTTCGACTTCCCGGGCTTGTGACTTGATGGCGATGACGCCGATCGCGCCCTCGCGCGGCTCGGCGGCGACACCGGCGTCGATGTCGCTCTCGGGGGTGTCACCTGCAAGCGGCTCGATCTGCTCGTCGGCCTCTGCGCCGCCGCGGGCGAAGGACAGCAGGGCGTCGCGCTCGATCACGAGATAGAACAGGAACACCGAGACAAGAATGGCTGTCAGGACGGGAACAATTCGCATGGACGCCTTTTCCTTCGTGATCGGTCCGCCTTCCCGGAGAAAGGTCACCCGAAACTGTTACAGGCCGCAGCCCGAGGGGCGCGGATCGCTCACACAGCGATCCCTTAGTCGAGTTTCACTAAACTGTCCAGTTTAGCGGTGCTGTCCAGTTCAGCGGTGACACCTTGTGTCGCACGCGCGGGCGCTTTGCCGTGGCATTGCCGCTGATTTCCCACGAGTTGGGCTGAATGCACGCTTTGCCGGCGTCTCGTGTCTGGCGGGGACTTGGCAGGGGCCAAGGGACAGGTTAAGAGGGGAAAAACACCAACCGGGGGCATCCGCGTGAGCGACACCGACAGTTTCATCGACGAAGTCAGCGAGGAAGTCCGCCGCGACAGGCTGTTCGCGCTCATGAAGCGCTATGGCTGGATCGCGATTCTCGCCATCCTGCTCATCGTCGGCGGCGCGACCTGGAACGAGTATCGCAAGGCGCAGGCCGAGGCGCAGGCACAGGCCTTCGGCGACGCCATGCTGGCCGCGCTGGAAGCCAATGACCCGCTCGCGCGGGCCGAGGCGCTGGAGGCCGTCGAGGCCCCGAACGAAGGCGGGCGGGCCGTTCTGGCCCTGCTTCGCGCTCAGGCGCAGTTCTCCTCGGGCGATGTGGACGATGCCAAGGACAGCCTGCGCCTGATCTCCGACGATGCGAACGTGCCGCCCGTCTATCGGCAGGTGGCCAGCTTCAAGCTCCTCGGGATGCAGGCCGAGGAGCTCAGCATCGAGGAACGGCGCGCGGGCTACGAGGCGCTGATCGGCGGCAACCCGCAGCTGACGCTCATGGCCGAGGAACAGCTTGCGCTGATAGATATCGAAGCCGGCAATGAAGGGGCTGCGCTGGAGACCTTCCGGGCCATCATCTCCGATGAAGAGGCCACGGCTGGCATGCGCCGCCGGGCGAACCAGATGATTGTTGTGCTGGGCGGCGAATTGCCCGAAGCTGCGCAGGGTGAAAATGCACCGGGCGAGGACATGATCGACAACGGCTGATATTTCATGTGCGGGCGCCTTGCAGGCGGGACGAGATGAACGCGAGAGGATGCGGAAGATGGCAGGAAAGCTCAAACGGCAGATCGGCGGACGACGGGGCTTCGCACCTCACGGCGCGGGTGTGATGGCGGCAATGCTGCTCTTTCTGAGCGCCTGCGAGGAGCAGGAAACGATCCTGCCCGGCAAGCGCGAGCCGCTGCGCGAGGCCGAGGAACTGGCCAGTGTCGATGTCATCACGCAACAGGGCGAGAACCGCAGCGAGCCGCTCTCGCTGCCGGGGCAACAAGACAATGCGGGCTGGACGCAAAGCCATGCCAGCCCTGATGTGCGCGTGAACCACCCGGCCTTCGGCGGGGCGATGCAGCCGCTCTGGTCCGCGAAGATCGGGGCCGGGAATTCGCGCCACGGGCGTATCACGGCCGATCCGGTCGTGGCCGATGGCAAGATCTTCACCCTCGACAGCGAGGCGCTGGTGAGCGCGGTTTCGACATCCGGGCAGGTCGTCTGGACCAGGAACCTCGTGCCGGCGCGCGATGCGGGCCGCGATGCCACGGGCGGCGGGCTGGCCTATGCCGATGGCAAGATATTCATCTCCTCGGGCTTCGGCCTGCTGACGGCGCTCGACGCCGACACCGGCGAGGAACTCTGGCAGCAGAAACTCCAGGCGCCGGGGTCGGGGTCACCGAGCGTGAGCGGCGGGCTTGTCTATCTCGTCGCCGGAGACAAGACGGCCTGGGCCGTCGATGCCGACACGGGGCGCATTCGCTGGCAGCTTGCCGCGGCGTCCGACAAGAACAACATACTCGGCGGCGCGGCCCCGGCCGTGAACGACCGGCTGGTTGTCTTCTCCTTTGGCTCCAACGAGGTGCAGGCCGCATTCAAGCAAGGCGGGCTCAGGCTCTGGGATTCGGTCATCTCGGGCCGCCGCAGCGGGTTCGCACGCAGCCGCATCTCGGATGTGACGGGCGGGCCTGTCATCGTCGGCGACACGATCTATGCCGGCACGCATTCGGGCCGCATGGTTGCGCTCGAGACAGATTCCGGCGCGCGCAAATGGACCGTGGAAGAGGGGCCGATGAGCCCTGTCTGGGTCGCGGGAGATGCCGTCTTCCTTGTTACGGAGGGCAATGATCTTGTCCGGCTTGACGCGGCCACGGGCGAATATGTCTGGGTGGAGAAGCTGCCCTTCTTCATCAAGGATCGCCCGCGCAGGCAGCGCGGTGTCTTTGCCCATTATGGACCGGTGCTGGCGGGCGGGAAGCTCTACGTGGCCTCCTCGGACGGGCTCATCCGCGCCTTCGACCCGGTGGATGGCAGCCAGACCGGCCAGGCCGACATAAGGGGCGGAGCTTCGTCTGCCCCGGTCTTCGCGGGCGGCGTCATGTATGTGGTCAGCGGCAATGGCGAACTTTTGGCTTTCCGCTGAACGGCAACTCGTTTAGACGCGGGTCTTCGCATACGGAGCGCAAGAGATGAGTTTCACCCTCGCCATCGTGGGGCGGCCCAACGTGGGCAAATCGACCCTGTTCAACCGGCTTGTCGGAAAGCGGCTGGCGCTGGTCGACGATCAGCCCGGCGTGACGCGCGACTTGCGCGAAGGCGAGGCCAAGCTCGCCGATCTGCGGTTCACGGTGATCGATACGGCGGGCCTGGAAGAGGCCACGGATGACAGCCTGGAAGGGCGGATGCGGCGCCTGACGGAGCGCGCCGTGGACATGGCCGATGCCTGCCTGTTCATGATCGATGCGCGCGTGGGCGTGACCCCGACCGACGAGATATTCGCCGATATCCTGCGGCGCCGGGGAAAACATGTTTTCGTGGCTGCGAACAAATCTGAAAGCAGCGCATCGGAGGCGGGGGTGATCGAGGCCTACGGGCTCGGGCTCGGTGAACCGATCCGTCTTTCGGCCGAGCATGGCGAGGGGCTCAACGAGCTTTACACCGCGCTGATGCCGATCGCCGATGCTCATGAGGAGCGCGCCCGCGAGGACGCGCCGCGCGTGGATGTCAGCATTGAGGACGACGAAGAGCTTCCCGACCACAGCCCGACGGAGAAAAAGCCCCTGCAGATCGCGGTGGTGGGCCGTCCGAACGCGGGAAAATCCACGCTGATAAACAAGATACTGGGTGAAGATCGCCTGCTGACCGGCCCCGAGGCCGGGATCACCCGGGATGCGATCTCGCTGACGCTGGACTGGTCGGGCACGCCGGTGCGGATCTTCGATACCGCCGGCATGCGCAAGAAGGCCAAGGTTCAGGACAAGCTGGAGAAGCTCTCGGTCTCCGACGGGCTCAGGGCGGTGAAATTCGCCGAAGTCGTCGTGGTGCTGCTCGATGCGGCGATTCCCTTCGAGCAGCAGGACCTTCGGATTGCCGACCTGGCCGAGCGCGAAGGGCGTGCCGTGGTCGTCGCTGTCAACAAGTGGGACGTGGAAGAGGCCAAGCAGGAGAAGCTGCGCGAGCTCAAGGAAGAATTCGCGCGCCTTCTGCCGCAGCTCCGGGGGGCGCCGCTCG
>JAWLEL010000079.1:0-8768 GCA_041686165.1 Lentibacter sp. | reverse complement strand
CGGGGTTTCGCGCACGGCAACGGAGCCGGGGCCGAAAGGTTCGATCGTCAGTCCGAGCCTTGCGAGCGTTTCCGCCTCTTCGAGCAGCAATGCAGCATCGCTCTGCGAGAGCGAGACGATCTCGGGGATGAGCAGCGCCTGCGCACGCACGCCGCTTTCAGCCATCTGGCGCTTGAGCCGCTCGTAGACAAGGCGCTCATGGGCGGCGTGCTGATCGACGAGGATCATGCCGCGTTCCGTCTGGGCGATGATGTAGTTTTCATGGACCTGCGCGCGCGCCGCGCCGAGCGGGAGCGTTTCGGCGGGAGGGGTCTGCTCGTCTGTCTCTTGCAAGACAGCCTCGCCCTCGGGCTCGACGCGGGCGCTGTAGTCCTGCGCCATTTCGGCAAAGCCCGGCGACTGCGCCTGATAGCTCGCCTGCCGCGCGCTGGCGCTGGGGCGATCCATCTGGTAGACGCGCGGCCCGGCGGGCTCGGGGCGCATCGCGCCGAGGGCTGCGTTCGCCACGGTGCTGGAGGCGCGGTGGCCCGCTTCGGCGAGCGCATGTTTGAGCGCGCTCACGATCAGCCCGCGCACCACCGCGGGCGCGCGAAAGCGCACTTCGGACTTGGCCGGGTGGACGTTCACGTCCACCAGCTCGGGATCGCAGCTTACAAAGAGCGCCGCCGCCGGGTGCCGCTCGCGGCTGAGAAAATCGGAATAGGCCCCGCGCAGCGCACCGATCAGGAGCTTGTCGCGCACGGGGCGCGCATTGACGAAGAGGAACTGCTGGACGGCGGAGCCGCGCGAATAGGTCGGCAGGGCAGCAAAGCCCGTGAGCGTGACGCCCTCGCGCGTGGCGTCGATGGGCAGCGCATTCTCGGCGAAGTCGCGCCCGAGGATCCGCGCAAGACGGCCATGAAGCGCGGCAAACATATCGCCGCTTTCCGCCTCGGCGCGGAAACTCACGCGCCCCTCCCCACCGCCCGAGACATCGGCCAGTGTGAAGCTCACATGCGGCTCGGCCATGGCAAGGCGTTTGACCACGTCGGAGATCGCCTGCATCTCGGCGCGGTCGGTGCGCATGAACTTGAGCCGCGCGGGCGTCGCATAGAAGATGTCGCGCAGCTCTGCGCGCGTGCCCATCGGCGCGGCGGCGGGCCGGACAGCGGCGGGCGCACCGCCGGAGACCTCGATCTGCGCACCTTCATGGCCCTTCGCGCGGGTCAGTATCGACAGCCGCCCGACTGCGCCGAGCGAGGGCAGAGCCTCCCCTCGAAAGCCGAAGGTGTGGATGTCGAGAAGGTTGGAGCCGTCGATCTTGGAGGTGGCGTGCCGCGAGAGCGCCAGCGGCAGGTCTTCGGGAGACATGCCGCAGCCATCGTCGGTGACGCGGATCAGCGTCTTGCCGCCATCGGCGATGTCGATGCGGATGCGCCGCGCGCCCGCATCGAGCGCATTCTCGACCAGTTCCTTGACGGCGGAGGCCGGACGCTCGACCACCTCGCCGGCCGCGATCCTGTTGATCGCGGCGTCGTCAAGCTGGCGTATCGCCTGCCTGATCGGGCTTATCTTGGGGCTGGGCGCTGACATGCCGCAAGACTTAGCATGGTGCGCCGCGATTCGACCACAGGAAAGCGCGCGGGGGAGCATCGGGGCAAGAGCTTGTCGCGGCGCCTGCGACGCCTTGGGTCCGCGCGGGTCGGCCTTCCGCGAGCTTGCCTCCGGTATCTTCGGAAACGCAGTGTTGAACACGGGGGCCGGAAGTCCCTATGTTGGTCAGAACACGTGCCCCGCTCCCAATGCAAAGGACCCCGAGATGAAAAGCGAAGAAACCGAGAACGGCAAGCTGGAGACATGGACGCCCGAAGAAGTCTCGAAGGCCTTCGAGGCGGGCGAAATCGCGCTCATCGACGTGCGCACCGTTCAGGAATACGGCTTCGAACATATCCCCGGCGCGCTCTTGTTGCCGATGTCGTTCTTCGAAGCGGGCAAGCTGCCCTCGCAACAGGGCAAGCCGATTGTCTTTTATTGCGGCTCCGGCGTGCGCTCGGAGAAGATGTCGCGGGCCGCGCTGGCCAATGGCGAGGAAAAGATCGCCCATATGGAAGGCGGTTTCGGCGCATGGAAGGCGGCCAAGCTGCCCTTCATGGGCACTGATATGTCGTCGGGCGCGCCCAAGCGCGTGGGGTGACGCTCAGCTCTCGTCCCGCTCCGATCCGGGCGGATCGTCATAGACCGACCAGCCGTATTCGGAGCTTGACGCTGGCAAGTCCTTCTCCCGGATGTGCCGGGTGATGTAGGCCTTGGCGATGAAATTGGCCGTGATCGGCGCCGTGAGGAAGAGAAACAGCGTGATCAGCAGCTCATGGAAGGACACCTGCCCCCTGACCAGGTAGAAATAGAGCATCGAGGCGATCAGCACGCTGCCGATCCCCAGTGTCGTGGCCTTTGTCGGGCCGTGCAGCCGCTGCATCGTGTCGCGCAGCTTGATCAGGCCGAAAGAGCCGACGAGCCCGAAGATGCCGCCGAGGACGATGAAGGCCGAGACCAGGATTTCCACGTAGTCGGGCATCTTTCACCTCACTCGATGATGTCGCCGCGCAGGATGAAGCGGCAATAGGCGACGGTTGAAACGAAGCCGACCATGGCAACCAGCATCGAGGCCTCGAAGTAGATGGCCGTGCCTTCCGAGACCCCGTAGAGCACGAGCAACGCGATCACGTTGATGACCATCGTGTCGAGCGCAAGGATACGGTCGGCGTTGTCGGGGCCGATGGTAATCCGCCACAGGCAGAAGAGCAGCCCGAGGCCGAAACACACGAATGCGAAAAGCAGGGCAAGGGTGATCATTCGAATATCTCCTTGAGCGGGCGCTCGTAGCGCGCCTTGATCCGGTCGCGGTCACCTTCGGGATCATCCGTATGCAGGCAATGAACAAGGATCGCGTGGCCATCGGCCGAGAGCGTAGCCGAAACCGTGCCCGGCGTCATCGTGATGGTGCCGGCCAGCACGGTGATCGCCTCGGGCGAGGTCAGCTCGAGCGGCACGGTGATCCATTCGCTCCTGAAATCGTCATTGCGCTTGAACAGGATCATCAGCGCCACTTGCACATTGGCCACGACGATATCCCAAAGGACCACGAGGACATAGCGAACGACGGTGAAGGGCCGGCTCAGCTTGGGCCTGTCGGGCCAGTAGGGCGCGGTGATCATCGGGATGATCAGGCCGAGGACAAGGCCAAGCAGGAGGTTGCCCAGCGTGACCTTGTTGACGAGACCGAGCCAGACGAAGGTGAGCATGATGCTCAGCAGCGGGTGGGGAATCAGGCGGGTAAGCATGTCAGTTGTCCTCCCCGTCTTCGGGCGCGGCGTAAGACCCCTCTGTGGCCTCGGCGGCGTCATCGCTTGGCGTCCCCGGCTTCGCTTCGGGGTGTGTCGCCACCGGGCCTCCATCAAGCACGGCAGAAACATAGCCGGAGCGATCGAAGACCTGCTCGGAAGTGTCGGAGAGGTAGCCCGTGAGCGGCCCGGCGAAGCCCGTCAGCAGCGCCAGCATCGCGATGCTCAGCATGGTCGGGGCGATCTGGGCCGCACCGGCGGGGGCTGTTCGGGCGCCGGTTCCGGGGCTGCCCGCCTCATCCCTATCCGGCGCTACCTCGGGTTTGATCGCCATCGGCTTCCAGAACAGCGTGCTGCCCGCGCGGGCGAAGCCGACAATCGTGATCAGGGAGCCGATCAGGATTGCCGCCCAGGCCCAGGCCATCTGCCCCGGCGCGCGCATCGCATCGAGCACCATCAGCTTGCCGAGGAAGCCGCTCAGCGGCGGCATGCCTGCCATGCCGATGGCCGCCGCGAAGAAGAGCGCCGCGAAGAGGCCGTTCTGCACGGTCGCGGGGCGCAGGCTCAACACGTCGGTCTCGCGGCGCGAGATCACCAGATCAGCCAGCAGGAACAAGGCGGCGGCGGCGAATGTGGAATGGACGAGATAGTAGAGCGCCGCCGTCATGGCAGTCGGCTCGAAAGCGGAGATGGCGATCATCAGGGTGCCCATCGAGCCGACAACCGAGAAGGCGATGAGCGGCATGAGGCGCCGCGCACCGAGAACGCCGAAGGCCCCCACGGCGATGGTGACGAGGGCCGCCGGGAAAAGCCAGTCGGAGATCATGCCATCGGTCGCCTCGACTCCCGGGCCGAAGGCCAGCGTGTGAATGCGGATGATCGCGTAGGCGCCGACCTTCGTCATGATCGCGAAGAGCGCAGCCACGGGCGCTGGCGCACTGGAATAGGTGGCTGGCAGCCAGAAATGGACCGGAAAGAGCGCCGCCTTCAGGCCGAAGACGACCAGCAGCAGCATGGCGGCAACGCGGACAAGCGCCGCCTCGCCCTCTGGCACATCCTGGAGGCGCTGTGCGATATCGGCCATGTTCAGCGTGCCTGTCGAGGCATAGATCACCCCGAGCGCGAAGAGAAAGAGCGTGGAGCCTGCCAGGTTGATCACCACGTATTGCAGCCCCGCACGCATCCGCTTGCGCCCGCCCGAATGGATCATCAGCCCGTAGGAGGCGATCAGCAGGATCTCGAAGAAGACGAAGAGGTTGAAAACGTCGCCGGTGAGAAAGGCCCCGACGACGCCCATGAGCTGGAACTGGAAGAGCGCGTGAAAATGCCAGCCGCGCGCGTCCCAGCCCGTGGCCACCGCGTGAACGAGCACGATCATGGCCAGCACGGCCGTGAGCAGCACCATCAGGGCCGAGAGCTTGTCGAGCACCAGAACGATGCCGAAGGGGGCAGGCCAGTCCCCGAGGTAGTAGACCTGCGGGTCGCCCCCGGCGGAGACGAACAGGCCGATGGCGATGGCGAGAAGCGCCCCCGTTCCGGCCAGCGAGGCGATGCGCGCCAGCGGAATGTCGTGGCGCATGACGAAGCCGATGATCGGCGCGAGCAGGGCCGGAAGAATGACGGGCGCAATGATCCAGTGGTTCATAGTTTGCTCACCTCGCCCGGCGCGTCGCCCTCTTCGGCCTCGTCTTCGAGGTCGATCCTGTCATCTTCGGATTCCAGATACGCGCCCAGAGCCACCATCACCAGCACCGCCGTCATCCCGAAGGAGATCACGATCGCCGTGAGCACGAGAGCCTGCGGGAGCGGGTCGGAATAGGTGAGCTCCTCGTAGGGCGAGAGAATGGGCGGCATGTTTATGGCCAGCCGACCGGAGGCAAAGAGAAACACGTTCACCGCGTAGGACAGGAGCGCAAGGCCGAGGATGACGGCGAAAGCCCTCAACCTCAGGATCAGGTAGATTCCCGCAGCCGTGAGCGCGCCGACGGAGCTGGCAACGACGAATTCCATATCAGCTCTTCTCCTCTGTCGGCTCGGTTGCCTGGCTCTCTTCCGGATGGGACGGGTCATAATCCATCGGGGCGACATTGACTGTCTCGCCCGCGTAGCGCGCGATCCGCGAGAGGCTGTAAAGCATCAGCATCACCCCGCCAAGCACCGCAAGGAAGACGCCGAGATCGAAGAGCATGGCCGTGGCCAGCTCGAACTCCTCGATGGGTGGGAAGTGGTAGTAGTCGAAGCCGCTGGTGAGGAAGGGCTTGCCGCCCAGCCATGCGCCCGCGCCTGTCAGCCCGGCGATCACCACGCCCCAGCCGATCATCGAGTGATACTCGATCTGCTGGCGGCGCTGTGTCCAGGCGAAGCCCGAGGCCATGTATTGCATCAAAAGCGCAATGGAGACGACAAGCCCCGCGACGAACCCGCCGCCCGGCTGGTTGTGACCGCGCAGGAAGATGTAGACCCCGACCATGATCGCCACGGGCATGATCACGCGGGTCGCGATCACCATCATCAGCGGGTGGCGGTCGCGCGAGCGATCCTGCGAATAGTCGGTGTTGCGCAGCTTGTTCGCGGCAGGGCCGTTCAGCAGCGCTTCCATGAGCGCGAAGATGGTAAGCCCGGCGATGCCGAGAACGATGATCTCGCCATAGGTGTCATAGCCGCGGAAATCGACGAGGATGACGTTGACCACGTTGGTGCCGCCGCCGCCCTTGTAGGAATTGGCGAGGTGATAGCCCGAGATGGTCGAGACGTCACGCAGCATGAATCCGTAAGCCAGCGCCGTGACTCCTGCCCCCGCGGCAAGGGCGATCACCCCGTCGCGCAGGCGCCGCGCGGCGCTGCTTTCCATCGGGGTGGATTTGGGCAGGAAGTGAAGCGCGAGCAGCAGAAGCATGATCGTCACCGTCTCGACGGAGATCTGCGTCAGCGCGAGGTCGGGCGCCGAGAGGTAGACAAAGCCGAAGGAAATGATCAGCCCGATCACCCCGATCACCACGAGGGCGCGGAAGCGGTTTCGGTGGCAGATCACGACAGATGCCGTCGCGACCAGAAGCAGGACCCAGCCGACCAGCACCACAGGCGGAATCGGGAGCAGCTCGCGCGAGGGGGCGGCGGAGGCGCTCCCGCTCCAGGCGATGTATCCCAGCGCGGTCGTCGCGGCGACGAAGACCGCCAGGTAGCGCGACATGGAGCCGTTGTGTGTCAGCTCGGTGAAGCCGGCCGTCGCCCGGGCGGCCCCTGCGAGGAGCGCATCGAAGATGGCCTTGGCCTCGGGCCGCGGCGCGGCGCGCCAGATGCCGTCGAGCGGCTTGTGGAGCAGCAGCAGGACGGCCCCGACCACGACCGCGATGATCGAGAGGTAGAGCGCCGGTGTCAGCCCGTGCCAGAGCTTGAGGTATGCATTTGTCTCCTGGCCGGTCACTGCCGTGGCGGCCATGTTGACCACCGGCTCGGCGAGGAAGGGCATGACACCGATCACCACGACCAGAACCGTCAGCAGCGCGGGCGCGGCCCACATGCCGAAGGGCGGATCATGCGGCTTTGCAGGATAGTCATCACGCACCTTGCCGCCGAAGACATGGAAGATGAAGCGCAAGCTGTAGGCCACGGAGAAGACGGCCCCGAGCGTGGCCAGCGCGGGCACGATCCAGGGATTCTCCCACCAGACGGTGTGCACCGCCTCCTCGAGCATCTTCTCCTTGGAGATGAAGCCGTTGAACGGCGCGATCCCGGCCATGGAGAGCGCGGTGATCGTCCCGATCACGGCGGTGATGGGCATGAGCTTCGCCAGCCCGCCGAGGCGCTTGATGTCGCGGGTATGGGCCTCGTGGTCGACGATCCCGGCGGTCATGAAGAGCGCGGCCTTGAAGGTGAGGTGATTGATGATGTGGAAAACGGCGGCGATGGCGGCGGCCTCGGTGCCGAAGCCCAGAAGCATGGTGAGCAGGCCGAGATGCGAGACGGTCGAGAAGGCCAGCAGCGCCTTCAGGTCATCCTTGAAGAGCGCGATCACCGCGCCGAGAACCATGGTGATCAGCCCCACGGAGGCGACGATGTAGAACCATTCCGGCGTGCCCGCCAGCGCGGGCCACATCCGCGCCATCAGGAAGACACCGGCCTTCACCATCGTCGCGGAGTGCAGGTAGGCCGAGACCGGCGTGGGCGCGGCCATGGCATGGGGCAGCCAGAAGTGGAAGGGGAACTGCGCCGACTTGGTGAAGGCGCCCAGCAGGATCAGCACGAGCGCGGGCACATACCACTCATGCGCGCGGATCTGGTCGCCCGCTGCGAGGATGTCCGTAAGGTTGTAGCTGCCGACGATATTGCCGAGGATCAGCATTCCGCCGATCATGGCGAGGCCCCCTGCCCCGGTGACCGCAAGCGCCATGCGCGCGCCCTGGCGGCCTTCGGGCAGGTGCTTCCAGTAGCCGATCAGCAGGAAGGACGACAGCGAGGTCAGCTCCCAGAAAATCAGCAAAAGCAGGATGTTGTCAGACAGGACGATGCCCAGCATCGCGCCCTGGAAGAGCAGCAGGTAGGTATAGAACTGGCCCATCGGGTCTTCGCCCGAGAGGTAGAACCGCGCGTAGAGCGTGATCAACAGGCCGACGCCGAGGATCATCCCGGCGAAGAGCATCCCCAGACCGTCAAGGAAGAAGGCGGCCGAAAGCCCGAGCTGTGGCAACCACTCGAGCTCGGCCGTGAGGACCTGCCCGCTCATCACCGCCGGGGCATGCAGGAGCAGCATGACAAGCGCGAGCGCGGTGGGCAGGGCCGTGAAGATCGCGCAGGCGTTTCGCCCGGCCCGGATCATGACGCCGGGAACCAGCGCGCCGAGAAATGGCAGCAGCGCAATGATGATAAGCGAAAAGCTGTCTTCGATCACGGTTTCGTCCTGTCCCTGTCACGCGTCGTTCTAGGCTTGATAGCTTGCACGATGCTTCTGTGCAATCTTGTCCTATTTCCGCCGGTTTCAATATCCCCGTGCGCGAAATCGAACATCCGGCGGTCGATTTTCGCCCTCGTCGGGGCGGCAGCATGCAAAAAGTGTATCCGGCGTTCGCGGCTGACCCGCCTGCCGTGCGCTCACAAGCAGACGCACAATTCGAAGTTGTGACGATGAATGGCAGCGATGCGCAGGAAGCGGAGTTTGCAAAGCTCGGCCAGTTCAGCACCGGGGCCGGAATAGCACCGAAGGTGCCCGGCCCATCGCCAGACCGCCCCCCGGGCTGGCGATTTGGTGAGGCTGGGTGCTTCGATCAGGTCTATTTCGGATTTGGCTGGCATAAAGTGCTTCTGAACAGCTGTCTGGTCGCCATCCCGCGGTCTGGCGATGGGCCGTCCAGCGTCCGCTCCGGGGCTGCGAGCCGACATCGCTTGCGCAAGGAATGCCCATCGGCCCCGCCCGCATCATCGCAACCCCAACCCAAAACGCCCCCGCAAGGG
>JAWLEL010000078.1:0-8808 GCA_041686165.1 Lentibacter sp. | reverse complement strand
TGAGCAGATGAGGGATTGGCAGAATGCCGACATATGATACGCGGTTCTATTTCATGGACCCGGCCAACCCGCCTTCCGGCGGAACGGCCCTGAACTATTCGGTCTTGAGCATCACCGACAACAATTCAGACGGCGATTTTGACGCCTTCAACGGCGACAGTGTCAATGGCATCGACATCAGCTCTTCCTACTCGGGCGATGTCATCACCGTGAATGTTCCCGGCACCGGCAACGTGACTTATACTGGAACGACCTTCTATCTCGCGAACGGGCAGGTCGTCTTCACGCCGGAAGACGGGCAACCGCTCAAGAGCGGGACTTTCGTTCAAACGGAATCCTTCGAGAACACGCAGGGGCCGCTTTTCGACACGGAGCTTGGCCCGGCATGCTTCACTGCGGGAACAAGGATCGAGACGGACCGCGGGCCAGTGCCCATTGAAAGCTTGCGCGTGGGAGACCTGGTAAAAACCGTCGATAGCGGCTACGAGCCGATCCTCTGGATCGGTAAAACGCGCATGCGCGCCGCGGGCGAGCATGCACCGATCCGCTTTGCCAAGGGTGCGATCGGCAATGACGCGCCGCTTTCGGTCTCGCCGGACCATCGCATGGTCGTGACGGGCTGGAAGGCCCAGCTTCTCACCGGCGAGGATGAAATCTTCATCGCGGCAAAACATCTTGTGAACGGCGATACGATCTGTCGTGCGCCCGGTGAGCATGTGCATTATTTTCACCTGCTGTTGGGCAGGCATCACATCATCGAAAGCCATGGCGCCTTTTCCGAGAGTTTCTATCCCGGCTATGCCGCGCATCTTCCGAGTGCCGAGGCGCAGCTGAACGCACAAGCACCTGTCGCCATGTTCGATCAACGGCTTGCGCGGCCCGAACTCAAGGGCTTCGAAGCGCATGTCATGGCCGCGTGATTGCGGCTTTTCGTGCTGGCGGCAACTTCGTATAGAGGCTGTGTGGCGAAGAAAAAGACCAGACCCAAGAACAAGGCGCGCAAGCTCCGGCCCCTGAGATGGCTCAGGCGCTGGCTTGTTCGGCTTGTCCTCATCGTCGGCTGCATCGTTGCCGGGGTCGTGGCCGCTCACGGCGTCTTCAACCCACCCAAGGGCATCTACATGCGCCAGGAAGCGCGGCGGCTCGGCGGAATCGATCATCACTGGGTTCCGCTGAGCAGCGTCGCGCCCGTGATGGCGCGGTCCGTCGTGGCGGGCGAGGATGCAAATTTCTGTATCCACTGGGGCTTTGACATGAACGCGATCCGCAAGGCGCTCGAGGACGGGCGCGGTCGGGGCGCATCGACGCTGAGCCAGCAGGTCGTGAAAAACACCTATCTCTGGCATGGGCGGACCTGGAGCCGAAAGGCGCTCGAGGCGCTCATCACGCCGCTTGTCGAACTGCTCTGGAGCAAGGAGCGCATCATCGAGGTCTATCTCAACATGGCGGAGTTCGACGAGGGCATCTTCGGGATCGAAGCCGCCTCGCAGCACTACTTCGGGGTGCCGCCGTCAAAGCTGAGCGCGGTTCAGGCGGCGCGGCTTGCGGCGATCCTGCCCGCGCCGAAAAGCCGCTCTGCCGCGCGCCCGAGCGGCTATGTCCGCAAGCGGGCCGCGCAGATCGTCGACGGGGCGGAAACCATCCGCCGGGACGGACGCGCCGACTGTTTCGAGAGTTGAAGTTTTGTGCGCGAGCAGGCATTGAGAGACAGTCTCCAACAACCCGTGTGATCCTCATGGCCAAGCTCTTTCACGTTCCGCTTTCTCCCTTTTGCCGCAAGGTCCGCCTGAGCCTTGCGGAGAAGAAGATCGAATGCGAGCTGATCGAGGAGCGTTACTGGGAGAAGGACAGCGACTTCCTGCGCCGCAACCCGGCGGCAAAGGTGCCGGTTCTCAAGATCGACGGGATGACGATGTCCGAGAGCGCGGCGATCTGCGAATATCTCGAAGAGGTTTATCCCGATGTGCCGCTCATGCCGAAGGCGCCGGAAGAGCGCTATGAAGTGCGCAGGCTCGTGGGCTGGTTCGATGACAAGTTTCACGACGAGGTGACATCCAATCTTGTTTACGAGCGGGTGAACAAGAAGATGATGAAGCAGGGCTACCCCGACAGCCGGAACGTCAAGGAAGGCGCGAAGGCGATCAAGTTTCATCTCGATTACATGGCATGGCTGCTCGACCAGCGGCGCTGGCTGGCGGGCGATGTGATGACGCTGGCCGATTTTGCCGCCGCTGCGCATCTCAGTTCGCTCGACTATATTTCGGACGTTGACTGGAACCGGAGCGAGACGGTCAAGGACTGGTATGCCAAGATCAAGTCGCGCCCGGCCTTCCGCTCGATCCTGGCGGATCAGGTTCCCGGCTTTCCGCCGCCTGCGCATTACGCCGATCTAGATTTCTGATCGCCATGGATGCGCTGGCCGACAAGCTGCGCGAACAGGCCCGGCTGGAAGGGTTCGACGCTTGCAGGATCTGCGGCCCGCAGGACATTCCGAAGGTGCCGGAGAGGCTGGGCGACTTCCTTGAACAGGGCCACCACGGCCAAATGGGCTGGCTTGCCGAGCGCACCCATTGGCGCGGTGACCCTTCGGCGCTCTGGCCCGAGGCAAGAGCCATCATCATGTTGGCCGTAAGCTATGGACCCGAGAGCGATCCTCTCGAGGCGCTGGAGCGAAAAGAGGCTGGAACAGTCTCTGTTTATGCCCAGAACCGTGATTATCACGATCTGGTCAAGAAGGCGCTGAAGCGGCTCGCCCGCTGGCTCATCACCGAAGCGGGCGGCGAAGTGAAGGTCTTTGTCGATACCGCGCCCGTGGCCGAGAAGCCGCTGGGGCAGGCGGCAGGGCTCGGCTGGCAGGGCAAGCATACCAACCTGCTCAGCCGCGAGCTGGGCAACTGGTTCTTCATCGGCTCGGTCTTCACGACGCTCGACCTGCCGAAAGATGCCCCCGAGGTGGACCATTGCGGAAGCTGCCGGAAGTGTCTCGATATCTGCCCGACAGACGCCTTTCCCGCACCTTACAAGCTCGATGCGCGGCGCTGCATCTCCTATCTGACGATCGAGCATCACGGCCCGGTCGATGAAGAGCTGCGCCCGCTGATGGGCAACCGGATCTATGGCTGTGACGATTGCCTCGCGATCTGCCCCTGGAACAAGTTCGCCGTCGAGGCGCGCGAGGTGCGGCTCAAGGCGCGGGATGACTTGCAAAGCCCACCGCTGGAGGAGCTTGCTGCGCTGGATGATGCCGCCTTCCGGGCGAAGTTCAGCGGCTCCCCGATCAAGCGGATCGGTCGGAACAGGTTTGTCCGCAACGTCCTTTACGCCATTGGCAACTCGGAAAGCGCGCGCCTTCTGCCTGCGGCACAGGCCTTGCTGAACGACGAAGACGCGACTGTGCGGGACGCGGCAGTCTGGGCCTGCGCGCGGCTGACGGGACAGTAATGACAGGTTGGTCATGGCAGGGGCCGCGCGGCGGCCCCTGATCAGGGAACGGTCAGTTTTTCGGTGCGGAAGACACGCCAACCTGCGCAGGGCGAAGCAAGCGATCCTGCAGCATGAAGCCCTCGGCGGAAACCTGGATGATGTCGCCCGCTTTCGTCCCCGGCAGGGGCGCCTCGAACATGGCCTCGTGAATGTTGGGATCGAATCGGTCGCCCACCTCGGGAGAGATCACCGTGATCCCGTGCTTAGCGAAGACATTGCGCAGCTCGCGCATGGTCAGCTCGATACCTTCGATCAGGGCTTTTGCACCTTCAAGCTGATCTTCGCTCGCGGATTCGAGGGCACGCTTCATGTTGTCATAGACAGGCAGCATGTCCCGGGCGAGCTTCGAGCCGCCGTATTGCTCGGCTTCGCGGCGCATCTTGTCGCCACGCTTGCGTGCGTTCTCGGCGTCTGCCAGCGCACGCATGAACTTGTCCTTGTAGGAATCACGCTCCGCGCGGAGCTCGTCCAGCTCGATCGCCTCTTCGTCCTGCTCGGCTTCTTCAGCCGCGTCTGCTTCCTTTTCGAAGGCCTCGATATTGTCGAGAAATTCTTCGTCCTTCGGGTCCATGCTTCACCTCTAACTTCGGTTGGAGATCATTTTTCCAACCAACTGTGCCGTGTAGTCGACAATCGGAACGATGCGCCCGTAGTTGAGCCGTGTGGGCCCGATGACGCCGACTGCACCGATAATCTTTCGATCCGCGTTCATATATGGAGAGACGACCAAAGATGAACCCGAAAGTGAAAAAAGTTTGTTCTCAGAGCCAATAAAAATACGCACGCCTTCGCCGTCTTCGGTCAGCTCGAGAAACTCGACGATGTCGCGCTTGCGTTCGAGATCATCAAAGAGCGTCTTGATCTTCTCGAGCCCCTCTTCCTGCTCCGAATCAACGATCAGGTTCGCACGGCCCCGGACGATCAGCCGTTCATCCTCGCTTCCCTTCGAATCCCAGACGGCAAGGCCAGCATCGACAAGCGTATGCGCGAGAGTGTCGATTTCCTGGCGGCGCCGGTCGATCTCATGGCGGATCGAGGTCGAAAGCTCGGAAAGTGTGCGCCCCTCGGCGAGGGCGTTCAGAAAGTTGGCCGCCTCGCGCATGGAGCTTGGAGTCGAGCCCGGCGGCGGGGTGAAGACGCGGTTCTCCACATGACCATCGGAGAACACCAGCACGACAAGCGCCCTGTCCGTGGCCAGCGGAACGAACTCGATATGCTTGATCGCGGCCTCGTGCTTGGGCGCAAGCACCAGCGAGGCGCCATGTGTCACACCGGAGAGCGCCGAGCCGATGCTGTCCAGAAGGCCGGAGACATCGCCCGAGTTGCTCGCGAGTGTCGCATCGATCTTCGCGCGGTCGGATGTTTCGAGCTCGTTCATCTCCAGAAGGCCATCCACGAACATGCGCAGGCCCTGTTGCGTGGGCACGCGGCCGGCGCTGATATGCGGGCTGCCGAGCAGGCCCATGAACTCCAGATCCTGCATGACGTTCCGGATGGTCGCGGCGCTCACCTTTTCGCTCATCGTGCGCGTCAGCGTTCGCGAGCCGACAGGATCACCCGATTCGATATAGCCCTCGACAACGCGGCGAAAGACTTCGCGCGTGCGATCATTCATCTCTTCGAGCAGATTTTCATTGTCACTCATGGATCAGGCCTTCCGACGGGGCATTAAAGAGAGGCGGCTGCCAAAGGTCAATCGGGGTTGTGCTCCGAGGGGCGCGGCCTGTATTGCGAAGCAAAACCCAGACAAAGGACAGATGATGCGACCCTCAGGACGGACTCTAGATCAGATGCGCGATGTTTCAATCGAAACAGGCGTGACGAAACATGCCGAAGGCTCCTGCATGATCCGCGTTGGCGACACGCATGTGCTCTGCACGGCGACGCTGGAAGAGCGCGTGCCCCCTTTCGTGAAGGGCACGGGGCTTGGATGGGTCACGGCGGAATACGGGATGCTGCCCCGCTCGACCACGAGCCGGATGCGCCGTGAGGCGACGGCCGGCAAGCAGGGCGGACGCACCGTGGAAATCCAGCGCCTGATCGGGCGCAGCCTGCGCGCGGGTGTTGACCGTGTCGCGCTCGGTGAACGGCAGATCACCATCGACTGTGACGTGATCCAGGCCGATGGCGGCACGCGCTGCGCGGCGATCACGGGCGGCTGGGTCGCGTTGCGGCTGGCCGTGAACAAGCTGATGAAAGTTGGGGATGTCACGAGCGATCCGCTGGTCGATCCTGTCGCCGCTGTCTCTTGCGGGATCTATGCCGGGCAGCCCGTGCTCGACCTTGATTATCCCGAGGACAGCGAGGCTGGCGTTGACGGGAACTTCATCATGACGGGCTCGAAAAAGCTGATCGAGGTGCAGATGTCGGCAGAAGGCCAGACCTTCAGCCGCGAGCAGATGACCCAGCTCATGGACCTTGCGGAAAAGGGCGTTGGTGAGCTTGTCGAGATGCAGAAGGCGGCGACTGGTGCGTAGGTTTGACGGCGACAAGCTGGTGATTGCCAGCCACAATGCGGGCAAGCTGCGGGAGATTGCGGAGCTTCTGACGCCATTTGGCGTCACCGTGAGTTCCGCGGCGGAGCACGGGTTGGACGAACCGGAGGAGACGGAAAGCACTTTCGCTGGCAACGCGCGGATCAAGGCACATTTCGCCGCAAGGGGCTCGGGGCTCCCTGCGCTTTCGGACGATAGTGGGATCAGTGTCGAGGCGCTGGATGGCGCGCCAGGCGTTTATACGGCCGATTGGGCCGAAACAGAGACTGGTCGCGACTTCGTCATGGCGATGACGAAGGTCTGGACCCTGCTGGAAGAGAAGGGCGCGCCCGCACCACGAAGGGCGGCATTCAACTGCACACTCTGCCTGGCCTGGCCCGACGGGCATGACGAGATTTTCGAAGGGCGTGTCGAAGGGCAGGTCGTCTGGCCCATGCGCGGCGAGCGCGGCTTCGGGTTTGACCCTGTTTTTCTGCCTGACGGAGAAAACGAAACCTTCGGCGAGATGGACCCGGCGAAGAAAAACGCAATGAGCCATCGGAACGTTGCGTTCGAAAAGCTCGTGAAGGGCTGTTTTGCGTAGCGATTGGCAGAATGGAGGCTTCGGCATCTACGTGCATTGGCCCTTCTGCGAGGCCAAGTGCCCCTATTGCGACTTCAACAGCCATGTTTCACGTGAAATCGACCATCCCCGCTGGCTTCGGGCCTACCTGAAAGAGATCGAGGCCTATGGCGCGGCGCTGCCGGGGCGTGTTGTCTCATCGGTTTTCTTCGGCGGCGGCACACCGAGCCTGATGCAGCCCGACGTGGTGGCGGCGATCATCGAGAAGATCCGTGAGACATGGCCTGTTGCGAACGATCTTGAGGTGACCCTCGAGGCCAATCCCGGCTCCGTCGAGGCCGGGCGCTTTCAAGCCTATCAACAAGGCGGGGTGAGCCGTGTTTCGATGGGTGTTCAAGCGCTGAACAATGACGACCTGCGCGCATTGGGACGCCTTCACTCCGTCGAGGAGGCGCGCACGGCCTTCGACATCGCGCGAAAGACGTTCGACCGTGTGAGCTTCGATCTGATCTATGCGCGGCAAAGGCAGGCGCCCGAGGACTGGAAACAGGAGCTGGGAGAGGCTGTGGCGATGGCCGTGGACCACCTTTCGCTTTATCAACTCACGATCGAGCAGGGAACGGCCTTTGGCGACAGGTACAATGCCGGGCGGCTCAGGGACATACCGGGGGATGATGACGCCGCCCAAATGTTTGAAATCACTCAGGAAATCACGAAAAAGGCCGGATATGAGGCCTACGAGGTGTCGAACCACGCCAAGCCCGGCTCGGAGTGTCGCCACAACATGATCTACTGGCGCTACGGTGATTATGCCGGGATCGGGCCCGGCGCACACGGGCGGATCAGCAGGGACGGAACCCGCTTCGCAACAGAAGCGCTGAAACAGCCGAACGCCTGGCTCGAAGCCGCCGAAGCGCGGACCGGTGAGAAACTCCGTGAGGCGCTCACCGCAGAAGATCAAGCGACGGAAATGCTCCTGATGGGGCTGCGGCTGAGCGAGGGTGTTTCGCTGAGCCGGTTCGATGCGCTGGCCGGCCGGCCCCTCGACGATGCGCAGATGACCGAGCTTGAAGAGCTTGGGATGCTGGTGCGCTCGCAAGACAGGATCATGGCGACGCAGCGCGGGCGCTTCGTGCTCAACGCGGTGCTTGCAAAGTTGCTGGGAGGGTAGAATGCGCCTGCTCTGGCTCGCACTCGGGTTGCTCAGCGTTGCCGCGGCCATGATCGGCGTCGTTCTGCCGCTGGTTCCGACGGTGCCGTTCCTCCTGCTCGCGACATTCTGCTTCGCGCGCTCGTCGGAGCGCCTGCATCACTGGCTTGTCACCCATAAACGCTTCGGGCCCGCGATCCTCGACTGGAACGAACGCGGCGCCATACGGCCCACGGCAAAACGCCTCGCAACCGTCTCTATCTTGGCCGTTTTCACGCTCTCTCTCGTGATGCAGCTGCGCCCGATGATCCTGATAATTCAGGCCGTGACATTGGGCGCGGTGCTGATGTTCATCTGGACCCGGCCGAATTGATCAAGTGAGCTTCCCGCAGAGCTCATCAAGCTGATCAAGCGAGCTGTAACTGATCGTTACCTGGCCCGATTCGCCGGACGCGGAATGATTGATCGTGACCTTCATCCCGAGATTGGCCGACAGATCGCCCTCGAGCGCCTTCGTGTCGGCATCCTTCTCCGCTGCGGGCTTTGGTGATTTGGCCTTATGTGCCGGTTCAGAGCCTTTCTTGGCCAACTTCTCCGCAGCGCGGACTGAGAGGCCCTTCTTGACGATCTCCCGGGCGAGGGCTGCAGGATCATCCGCCGTGATGAGGGCACGAGCATGGCCAGCCGAGAGCTTGCCCTCGGCGAGCATCTTGCGCACTTCCTCGGGCAGGCCGAGGAGGCGCATCTGGTTCGCGATATGGCTTCTGCTCTTGCCGAGCGCCTGTGCGAGCTTCTCCTGCGTGTGGCCGAACTTTTCGATGAGCTGGCGATATCCCGCCGCTTCTTCGACGGCGTTCAGATCGGCGCGCTGAATATTCTCGATGATCGCGACTTCGAGAACCTCTGTATCATCAAATTCTTTAATGATTACAGGCACTTCATGTAGATTCGCCTGTTGCGCCGCGCGCCAGCGACGCTCGCCGGCGACGATCTCGTAAGCGCCTTTTGTCTCAGGATGTGGCCGGACGATCAGAGGCTGGATGATGCCCTTCTCGCGAATGGAATTGGTGAGATCCTCCAGCTTTTCGGCCTCGAAGCTGCGCCGCGGCTGGTCGGGA
>JAWLEL010000077.1:0-8820 GCA_041686165.1 Lentibacter sp. | reverse complement strand
TGGGCGTGAAGATCGACCGGAGCCATGTGACGGTCGATGAGTATTGCCGCACGGGCGTGGACGGAATCTATGCCATCGGCGATATTGCGGGGGCGCCCTGGCTGGCGCACAAGGCGAGCCATGAGGGCGTGATGGTCGCCGAGCACATCGCAGGCAGGAAAGTCCATCCCGTGCGCCCCGAGAGCATCGCGGGTTGCACCTACTGTCATCCGCAGGTGGCCAGCGTGGGCTATACCGAGGCGAAGGCAAAGGAACTGGGTTACGACATCAAGGTCGGGCGCTTTCCCTTCATCGGCAATGGCAAGGCGATTGCGCTTGGAGAGGCGGAGGGGATGGTGAAAACCGTGTTCGATGCCAAAACGGGCGAGCTTCTGGGCGCGCATATGGTGGGCGCGGAAGTGACCGAGCTGATCCAGGGCTATGTCGTCGGCCGTCAGCTCGAAACCACGGAAGAAGACCTGATGCACACGGTGTTCCCGCATCCGACGCTGTCGGAGATGATGCATGAGAGCGTTCTGGATGCCTATGGCAAGGCCATTCACTTCTAGGCTGAAGCCGGGAGCGCGCGCATGGTGAGTCTCAACCGGGTGGTGATGAACCGCGTGAGCGCGCGCTGGCTCGGGGAGTTGCCGCTCGAGCGGATGGAGGCTGCGGAAATTTCCGGCCAATGGGGCAAGCGGCTCAAGCTCAAGAGCTATGAGCGCTTCACCTATCCGCGTCATGATATCTGCGCGGGACCTTTCCAGGATGCGTCAGGAGAAATCAGGCAGTTCGATCTCATTCTGGCCAACCAGGTTTGGGAACATCTGGACCGGCCCTATTCCGCGCTTTGCAACGTGGTGGATATGCTGAAAGAGGGTGGATATTTCTGGATCGCGGTCCCGTTTTACATTCCCTATCATGGCGACCCGGTGGATTGCTCGCGCTGGAGCGCACGGGGGCTCAAGAACTTGCTCATGGAAGCAGGCTTCCCCGAGGATCGCATCCGCGTCGAGAGCTGGGGAAACCGCGCCTGCGCGGCGCGCAACCTCGAACCGGGCTGGCCGCCGAAATACGACCCCGCCACAGATGATCTGACGAACGATCCCTTCTTCCCGATCTGCTCCTGGGCGCTGGCGCAACGCCCCTGAGGCGTGAGGCCCGCGTCATGCTGCCCATCTGTGTTTCATGGTCAGTGGGCCGCGATCCGCCGGGGGCGGGAGACTTGAAACATGTTCTTGAAATGTTCTCGATTTCCTGTTGGAACTTTCCAAGAAGTTAACTACATCAGGAGTTGGTAACCGCGGGGGCGAGCATGGCCGAGCTGAAATACATCGAAGTGCGGGGCGCCCGCGAGCACAATCTCAAGTCCATTGATGTGGATATTCCGCGCGATCAGCTCGTGGTGATCACCGGGCTGAGCGGGTCGGGCAAGTCGAGCCTTGCCTTCGATACCATCTATGCCGAGGGCCAGCGCCGCTATGTCGAGAGCCTGTCGGCCTACGCACGCCAGTTTCTCGACATGATGGAAAAGCCTGATATGGACCATATCAGCGGCTTGTCCCCGGCGATTTCCATCGAGCAGAAGACGACCAGCAAGAACCCGCGTTCGACGGTCGGCACCGTCACCGAGATTTATGACTACATGCGCCTGCTGTTCGCCCGCGCTGGCACGCCTTACTCGCCAGCCACGGGCGATCCGATCGAGGCGCAGCAGGTTCAGGACATGGTCGACCGTGTCATGGCGATGGAAGAGGGCACGCGCGGCTATCTTCTGGCGCCGATGATACGTGACCGGAAAGGCGAGTATCGCAAGGAGTTTCTCGAGCTGCGCAAGCAGGGCTTCCAGCGGGTCAAGGTTGACGGGGCGTTCTACGAGCTTGATGAGCCCCCCACGCTCGACAAGAAATTCCGCCATGACATTGATGTGGTTGTCGATCGGATCGTGGTGCGTGACGGGTTGGAGACGCGCCTTGCCGACAGCTTCCGCACGGCGCTCGATCTGGCGGATGGCATCGCCATTCTCGAAACCGCACCGAAGGAGGGCGAGCCGGAGCGCATCACATTCTCGGAAAATTTCGCCTGCCCCGTGAGCGGCTTCACCATCCCCGAGATCGAGCCGAGGCTCTTTTCCTTCAACGCGCCCTTCGGGGCCTGCCCCGATTGTGACGGGCTTGGCGTGGAGCTTTTCTTCGATGAAAAGCTGGTTGTCCCGGATGCAACGTTGAAGATCTCTGATGGGGCCCTTGCACCATGGCGCAAAGGCAAGTCACCCTATTTCCTCCAGACGATCGAAGCCATCGCGAAGCATTACGAGTTCGATCAGAACGCCAGATGGAAGGACCTTCCCGCCCATGTACAGCAGGTGTTTCTCCATGGGTCCGGCGACGAGGAAATCCAGTTCCGCTACGACGAAGGGGGGCGTGTCTACCAGGTCTCGCGCAGCTTCGAAGGGGTCATCCCCAACATGGAACGGCGCTATCGCGAGACTGACAGCAACTGGATTCGCGAGGAATTCGAGCGCTATCAGAACAATCGCCCTTGCGGGACCTGCGGCGGCTACCGTCTCAGGGAGGAGGCGCTGGCCGTGAAGATCGGCCCGGAAGGAAATCGCCGGCATGTCGGCCAGGTTGTGGAGATGTCCATCCGCGAGGCGCTGGACTGGATGCAAACCGTGCCCGAGGCGCTGAGCACACAGAAAAACGAGATCGCGCGCGCTATCCTCAAGGAGATCAGCGAGCGGCTCGGCTTTCTCAACAATGTCGGCCTCGAATACCTGACGCTCAGCCGCAATGCCGGAACGCTCTCGGGCGGCGAGAGCCAGCGGATTCGTCTGGCGAGCCAGATCGGATCGGGCCTGCAAGGCGTGCTCTACGTGCTTGACGAGCCGAGCATCGGGTTGCACCAGCGCGACAATGACCGCCTGCTCACCACGCTCAAGAACCTGCGCGATGCCGGGAACACCGTCATCGTCGTGGAGCACGACGAGGAGGCGATCCGCGAAGCGGATTATGTCTTCGATATCGGCCCGGGCGCGGGCATACATGGCGGCCGGGTCGTCAGCCACGGCACGCCGGAGCATGTTGCAGCGGACCCGGCGTCGATCACCGGGCAGTATCTGTCGGGCCAGCGCGAGATAGCTGTTCCGAGCGTGCGCCGCGACGGCAATGGCAAGGCGGTGACCGTCGTCAAGGCGACGGGCAACAATCTCAAGGATGTCACAGCCGATTTCCCCCTGGGCAAGTTCGTTTGTGTGACGGGGGTTTCAGGTGGCGGGAAATCCACGCTGACGATCGAAACCCTGTTCAAGACGGCCTCTATGCGCCTCAACGGTGCGCGGCAGACGCCCGCGCCCTGCGAGACGATCCGCGGGCTGGAGCATCTCGACAAGGTCATCGACATCGACCAGCGCCCCATCGGGCGCACGCCGCGCTCCAACCCGGCGACCTATACCGGTGCCTTCACGCCGATCCGCGACTGGTTCGCCGGTCTGCCGGAGGCGAAGGCGCGCGGCTACAAACCGGGGCGGTTCAGCTTCAACGTCAAGGGCGGGCGCTGCGAGGCCTGCCACGGCGACGGGGTCATCAAGATCGAGATGCACTTCCTGCCAGATGTCTACGTGGAATGCGAGACCTGCAAGGGCGCGCGTTACAATCGCGAGACGCTGGAGATCACCTTCAAGGGCAAGTCCATTGCCGATGTTCTGGATATGACCGTCGAGGAAGCGCAGGAGTTCTTCAAGGCGGTGCCGAGCATTCGCGAGAAGATGGATGCGCTGATGCGCGTCGGTCTTGGCTATATAAAGGTCGGCCAACAGGCCACGACCCTTTCGGGCGGCGAGGCGCAGCGGGTCAAACTGTCCAAGGAGCTGAGCAAGCGCTCGACGGGCCGGACGCTCTACATTCTTGATGAGCCGACGACCGGGCTACATTTCGAGGATGTCGCCAAGCTTCTGGAAGTGCTGCATGAGCTGGTTGAAAGCGGCAACACGGTGATCGTGATCGAGCACAACCTCGATGTGATCAAGACCGCCGACTGGATCGTCGATATCGGCCCGGAAGGCGGGGACGGGGGCGGCGAGGTCGTCGCGACGGGCACACCCGAGAGCGTTGCCGAAGAAATGCTCAGCCATACGGGACGCTATCTCAAGGAGATGCTGGCCCCGAAAAAACGCACTGCGGCGGAGTAGACGCGTATGAAGCTTGGGCTTGCACTCGGATCGGGCGGCGCGCGGGGGTGGTGTCATATTGGCGCGCTACTTGAGCTCGAGGAGATGGGCCTGCGCCCCGATGTTGTCGCCGGGTGCTCGATGGGAGCATTGGTCGGCGCGGCCTATTCGGGCGGATGCCTGGGCGAGCTGGACGACTGGGTGCGCGGATTGACACGAAAATCGGTGATGCGGCTACTCGACATCCGCCTGACAGGCGGCGGGCTGGTGCAAGGCTCTGCGGTGATACAGGTGCTTGGCGAGATCGGCGTGACTGAAAAGATCGAAGATCTCGAACGTCCCTTTCTGGCAGTGGCGACCGATATGGAAAGCGGTCGTGAAGTCTGGTTGCAGGAGGGGACTGTCGCCGAAGCGGTGCGCGCCTCGATTGCTATTCCGGGTGTATTTGCGCCGCATCGGCTTGACGGGCGCTGGCTGCTTGACGGCGGGCTGGTCAATCCGGTTCCGACCACGGCCTGCCGGGCGCTCGGAGCCGATGTGGTCATCGCCGTGAACCCGAACGGGCCGCATGGCGACAGGCTCTGGTATCCGCCCGAACGCGGAGATAGCGTCTGGCCGGGTCTTGTCGAAGGGGAGACGAGGGTGTCGCTGCCCGAACCGGTCCAGAACTGGCTCAAGCCAAGCGAGACCTCGGACAGACCCGTGGCACCGGATTATTTCGACGTGGTGTCGACCTCGATCGACATCATGACCGAGTATCTGCGCAAGACCCGGGCTGCCGGCGATCCGGCGCATGTGCTGCTTGAAGCGGACTTGCGCCAGGAGGTTCTGGTGCTCGAACTGGAAAAGGCGGCCCCCGCGATTGACGAGGGCCGCCGGATCGTCCGAGAAAAGCGTGACGCCATCCTGCGGATTTGCGAGGCGGGTGGCTTGCCCTAACCTTTTTTGCAGGTGTTGATGCCGAGAAGCTGGTAGGGCGGGCACCAGCCGATGAGGCCGGTTGCCAGCGGGATCAAGCCCAGCAGGTAGAGCCAGCTGTAGGGGCCGGACGTGAGGAAGAAGCCGAGCACAAGTGCTGCGCCGATGACGATGCGCAGGATGCGCTCGATCTGGCCGATGTTCTTGGTCATGATGTGATCCTTTTGAGGTTGAGAGCCAATTTCTGATCTCATCATAACACATTCGAGGGACAACATCTGTGACTTGGTCACAATCCTGTATCAATATTCGCCAAATGTCTGAGCGCCTCGATATTCAGCAAGCGGATTGAGCCGCGTTCACGCTCGACAAGGCCACGCTTGGCGAATGTGTCAAGCTGACGCGCCACGACCTCCCGCGCCGAACCGATCTGAGCGGCAAGCTCGGCTTGCGTGGCGATGACCCGCCCGCCTTCAACCCGCTCCAGGAGCCCGTGGGCGAGCCGCGCGTCGACCTTGTGGAACGCCACGCGTTCGAGCACGGCCATCATGTCTTGCAGGCGCTCACCGAAGGCAGAGAAGATGTAGCTCCTGAACGGCTTTGACTCGTCCATCAGGCGCGAAAAGAACGACTTGGGGATCAGCACCAGCCGTGTGGCTTCGGCGGTGATCGCTTCGCCTGTATAGGCCTCGTTCCCCAGCAGTCCCAGCGTGGTCTGAACACAGGTCTTGCCGGGCGTGACGGAGTAGAGAGTGATTTCGCGCCCGCTCGGCCCCGTCAGATACACATCGACGCGCCCGGACAGAACGACAACGAAGCCCTCGGGCCTTTCGCCGGGGCGAAAGAGCGTTTGGTGCGCGGGCAGCTCATGGGGCGGCAGGGCGTCGAGCTCGGCCAGAGCGTCGGCACCAAGCCCGTTGTAAGCCTCAAGCTCTTTCGTCCAGCTCATGACTCCACCTGTTTCAGAAAACCGTATTTCAGGAGCCAGACATAGCAGCGATCGACCGTGAGCGGGTTCATCTTGTGCATCTTCGCGATCTGGCTGGCGCGCGCCCCGGTCTTGCCGGTTTGCGCAACAGCGCCCAGCACCAGGCGCAGGGTCTTGAGCTGCTCGAAGGGACTGCCCATGCGCGCATAGCCGCGCAGCGCGTAGATCTCCTCAAGGTCGGTTTCGGTGCCCGTCGCGGCACAGGGGCCTATCCCGTGGGGAAGAACCTCGCTGGGGTAGGAAGCAAAGAGCTTCTGCGGAGAGAGGGCCGCCGGGTTGTCGTGCAGGTGCCGTGGTGTTTCGCCCTTGCTGGCCGTGCGGCGGATTGCCGAAAGTTCGGCCCAGAGCGCCTGGTATTGCGGGATGATCACGCGCCAGTCGTATTCCGCTCGAACCCGGGCCAGCCCGGCTTGCCCCATGGCGCGGCGCTTGGCCGGGTCCGAGGCGAGCGTCGTGATGGCGTCGGTCAGGGCTGCAAGGTCAACCTCGACCAGGGCGGAATTGGTGTTGCCATACTGGGCGTAGTTCAGGCGTTTGGAGAGATAGCCCCAGGCGTCCATCTCTCCGCGCGAGGCGGGCAGGGCGCGCGTCGGGATTCGAACGCCCACGTCCTCTGTCACCGTGTCGCGCATCCCGTCCCAGTCGGTGGTGATCTGCGGCAGGCCCGCCGCCATGGCCTCGAGCGGGGCCAGCCCGAAGGTCTCCTGAATATTGTCGATCGGGAAGGTGAAGATATCAGCGCCGGAGAGCGCCTCCGCCCGGGCCTTCGCGCTGGCGCCGTCGAGATGGGTGTAGCTCACCGAGGGCATGAGCGCCGCGGCGCTTTCCTCAAAGACTTTGCGTGAGTGCCCGTCGGGGTAGAGGCCGCAGGCCACGAAATGCAACTTGAGCGGCTTCATCAGGCGTTTCTGCGCCGCTTCCAGAGCGATGAAAAGCGGGAGTGGATCGAACTTTCCGTATGGTGTCAGGCGCGACAGGGTCGAGACGACGATATCGTCTTTTCTCCAGTCCATGCGGCGGCGCAGGCGAGCACGGGCCGCCGCATCATGCGCGTGGTCCTGCGGGGTGATCCCCAAGGGGATCACCGGCATTTGCGGCCGCGCCGGCGCTTTGCCGAAACGCTCCGAGAAATAGGTGTCGATCTCGTCGAACTGGGCGGTCTGCGATGCGTGCACGGCGCGCGATGTGCAGATGATCGCGTCCCATTCCTGTTGCGGTGCTGCGCGCAGGTCAACGAGGCCTTGCATGACAGCGGATGTCGCCGTTGTATGGGTGATCCCGCAGAGCGAATAGGCCGATGCGCCGAGTGATTGCCTGCGCCAAAGCTCTTCGGCGTAGTTGGGGGCGGGAAAGTAGACCGTCTCGAGCGGGGCGATCTTTCGCGTCGTGAAAAATGTCGCGCCCCTGATCGGCTTGGCGGCACCGAGGTCTTTCATCTTCGTTTCAAAGGCATCGATCCCCTTTTGGCTCTGACTGAGGGAGACGAACTCGTCCACATCCGCGTGGGCCGCGAACCCCTTCAGGAAGGAGGCACCCGCAACCCGACGGCCATTGACGCCCTTGGCACCCGGGTCATATCCATCGGCCGCATACCATATGGCGGCGTTTCGGCGCGGGTCAGCCATGGTGGCATGGCTCGGGGTTGAAGCTTCGTCCCATTGATCTGCTCACGTGTTTTGCGCCGATCTTACACGGGATTGGTGAAACGCCAAAGCGCCGATCCAGCCCTTCTAATCAGGAGCGCCCGCGTTTTTCGAACCTTGGCAGCATCGCGGAGAAGTCCTTTCCGCTGCCATCTTCCTTCTCGACGAACTGCTCGTAGAGCGCCATCGCCGCCTGGCCCAGAGGCGTGTCGGCATCGGCGCTTTCGGCGGCTTGCTGGGACAGGCGGAGATCCTTGAGCATCAGCTCGGAAGCAAAGCCTGGCATGTAGTCATTGTCAGAGGGGCTTTTCGGGCCGACGCCGGGCGCCGGGCAGTAGGTATTCATCGACCAGCTGTGGCCGGAGGAGGTGCTGACAACGTCGAACATCTTGGAGCGGTCGAGACCGAGCTTGTCGGCAAGGGCGAAGGCCTCGCAGGTGACGATCATCGTGGCGCCGAGGATCATGTTGTTGCAGATCTTGGCGGCCTGCCCGGCGCCCGCTTCGCCGCAGTGAACGGCCTTCTGCCCCATGATCTCGAAAAGCGGCGCCGCCTTGGCGAAGGCCGCGTCCGAGCCGCCGGCCATGAAGGTCAGCGTTCCGGCCTCGGCGCCGCCGACGCCGCCGGACACCGGCGCGTCCACGAAAAGCATGCCCGCAGTTTCGGCCTGTTCGGCCACGGCGCGGGCGCTGTCGACATCGACGGTTGAACAGTCGATCAACGCCGCGCCCTTGTCCATCGCAGGCAGGACTTCCGCCGCGACGTCGCGCAGGATATTCCCGTTGGGCAGCATGGTGATGACCACATCCCGGCCCGAGGCCGCCTCCGCGCCGGAACCTGCCATGGTGACGCCGGGCACGGTCACCGCGGCCATGTCGAACCCGGTGATTTCATGCCCCGCGCTGGCGAGATTGGCGGCCATCGGGCCGCCCATGTTTCCAAGGCCGATGAATCCGATTTTCAGTGGGGTCGTCATGGGAGTGCTCCTTCAGTCGAATATTAGGTCAGTGTCGAGCGGGGCCAGCATTGCGTCCACCTCGCTGTCGGAAAGGCTGTCTGCGTCATGTTTCCAGCGCGGCGTGCGGTCCTTGTCGATGATCGCGGCGCGGATGCCTTCGAGAAAG
>JAWLEL010000076.1:0-8866 GCA_041686165.1 Lentibacter sp. | reverse complement strand
ATCGAGGCCGATTTCGGGGATTGGGGCGTGGTCAACTGCCGCTTCGAATGAACCTTTCGGCAATTTCGCCGGACATGTGGCTGATACGCCCCCCCGCGAACGTGGCTGTCACGCGACGGCTCTCCGCCTCTACGATCATCAAGTCCGCGCGCATGCCGGTCTCCAGTGTCCCGCGGTCTTCCAGGCCGAGAAGCCGCGCAGGGCCCGAGGACACAAGCGCCCATGCGCCAGGCAGGTCGCGCAACCCCGCCTCCTCCAGGAAGAAGGCCGCCCGGCGCAGGGAGGGGTAGTGATAATCCGAGGCAAGCGCATCACACAGCCCCATGGCAATAAGCTCCACGGCGCTGGCATTGCCCTTGTGCGAACCGCCGCGCACCACGTTGGGCGCCCCGAGTATGACGCCGGCACCGCCTGCGCGGGCCGCCTCCGCGGCCTCCTGCGTTTCGGGAAACTCCGAGATATCCACACCCGCTGCGGACCAGAAGTCCCTGTCTTCGCGTGTGTTCTCATCATGGCTCCCCAGCCGCACACCTCGTGATGCCAGCCCCTGCGCCAGGGCCGTCACAGACTCGGGGACGTGCCCACGTTCGTCATGCATGCGTTGCAAGAGCGCTTCCAGAGCGGCTGGATTCCGGCCCGATTTCAGGGCGATACCATGAACGCGGCGCTGCATCCTGCCCTGTTCGAAGCGCTCGTGCTGGATATGGTCGTTGAACACGACATAACCGACACCATGCTTCGCCACGAGGGCTTCGAAGGCCGCGTAGTCATCAAGCATGTGAGTTTCAAAGCGTAGTTGCGGGCGCATGTCCGTGAGCACATCGGCTTGGATCTCTCCAAGCCCTGTCAGCATCGCATCGGCGAAGGCCGGTCCGCGCAGACCGCCCTCCCACGAATAGAACTGCGCGAGAACCGCCGTCGTAACACCATTGACGGCCAGCTCGGCCTCTGCCGCCCGCAGACCGGCTGCCATGTCCTTCATCGCCCCGCGTCTGACCGCGACATGCCGCTCGAAACCATCGCCATGCATGTCGATCAGACCGGGCAGGATCATGTAGCCCGTAAGATCGATCTCGCGGCCGCACTCGGCGCCAATCAGGCCCTCCGAGAAGGCCAGGGAACCTGCCCGCTCCAGCCCGTCCGGCCTGAGAACATCTGCCCCCACAAGGCGCAGGCTCAATTCACTCCCCATCACTGCCCCACATCAGATCGAAAAACGTGAGATCATGGTCGAACTCCCCCTCTTCGAGGTAGCGCAACACCTGGGCCACCACGAGCGGATTATTCATCAGGAAAGTGTGCGTGACGGGCAGGACGATGTGATCCTTCATGCCCTCGACCTTCGTCGAAGCGACCGAGACCTTGCCGTCATCCGGCCCTTCGAGCATCGCCGAGAACGCCGGGTTGAGCGAGCGGTTTCCTGCAATGACGCCGAGATCGAAGTCCACATCGGGGAGATGCGCAGCCACGCCGTCGGGGCCGGTCCCAAGCTGTTTGCCCGCAGGGCCGTTGAACCAGCCGAAAGCCACGAGGTCACCAAGCTCATCCACGACTTCCGAGCCCTGGTTCGGCGGCGCGAGCATGACCACGCGCCCGAGATTCTCCGGTTTGATACCGGAGAGCCAGTAGCGCAGGAGAATGCCGCCCAGAGAATGTGTCACGTAATGAACGGTCCTGTCCCCGCAGGCGGCTGTCGCTTCGGGCAGGATGGACGATGTCAGCGAGGCAACTGTCTCGCGCGTCGAAGGATAGTCAGGCCGGACAACCTTGTAGCCCTGCTCCTCGAGCACTTCTTCAAGCAGGAACAGCGAGGTGTCGCTGCGCGCAAGTCCATGCAGCAGGACGACGCAATCAGCACGGGTCAGTGCAGGTAGAAAGGCGGACATGAGCCCGATGAGGCTTGCAACGAGATAGTTCATGCGCTTGAGATAGCGTCGATCCACGACCTGCGAAAGAGCCAATAGGAAACCAGATGCCGCAGCGCCCCGTTCGCCTCGCCGCTCGCGCGGTCCTCTTGCACGAGAACCGTCTCCTGTTGGTCAATGCCTTCCCGGGCGACCAGAGCGATCTTTGGTGCGCGCCCGGTGGCGGGGTCGAGCCGCATCAGAGCGTGCCCGACAATCTCGTGCGCGAAGTCCATGAGGAAACGGGGCTTCAGATCGCTGTGGGTGCACCTTGCCTGATCAATGAATTTCACGCGCCCGAGCGGGATTTTCACCAGGTTGATCTCTACTTTCGCTGCACGCTTGTCAGCGGCATGCTCAGCGACACATGGCAAGACCCGGAAAACGTCGTGCACAGCCGCCGCTTCTTCTCTCGCGAGGAACTGAGTAGCATTCGCTTCAAGCCCGACAGTCTTCCCGAAATCGCCTGGGGGGACGGCCTGGGCTATGACCCTCTCGAACCCCTCGTGCGATAAAGGGAGAGCAGGACACCGCCGAGCACCATCAGTGCCGCCACGGCAAAGCGCCAATCGGCCGTTTCATCCAGAAACACCATCCCACCTGCCAGCGCGATGATCGGCACGGTGAGCTGCGCCACCGCCGCGATGCTGGCGCTGATCTGCGGGAGAACCCGATACCATAGCGCGTAACCGAGCCCCGAGGTCACGGCCCCGGCAAGCACCGCCAGAAGCGCGCCCTGCAGGCTGAGGCTGTCCGGCCGGATGACCAGAAGCGCCAGGCCAAGCGGCGCGGCCAGGAGGAAGTTGCGCCCTGTCAGTCCGAGCGGATCACGAGCTCCAGCTCCAAGGAGCGAATAGACGCCCCAACCGACCGCCGCGATCAGCATCAACGCAGCGCCCTCTGGGGACACCTGCACCGAGCCGCTCGGCCACATGAGAAAGACAAGCCCCGAGAAAGCCAGCGTCGCTCCGGCCCATCGCGCAAGGGGAATGTTTTCTGCGCGCATCAGTGCTCCGATGAACATAGTCACCTGCACGCCCCCGAACAGAACGAGCGCACCGACACCAGCGTCCAGCGACAGGTAGGCATAGGAGAATCCGGCCATGTAGGCGAAGAGCGCAAGCGGGCCAACCCAGCCTCCACTGCGGGGCAAGCTCGTTCCCCGCAACCAGACAAGCACGAAGAGCATGACAGCGCCCGACACAAGCCTGAGCGCCGCAAAACTCGCGGCTCCGGCCTCACCACCAGCCAACGCGAGGCGGTTAAGAACGGAGTTTGCGGCGAAGGCGGTCATTGTCAGGCAAACGAGACCCAAGAGTCGCATTCAGTAGGGGTTCCTCGGCGTCCGGTCGTCCGAAAGTGACCGCTGTCCGCGCGCCACGAGCCGTTCGATCGCATCCGCCAGGTGCACCTCCTGGATATGGCTATCCTCGCGATCCACACGAATGAGATGCGCTTCGATCATGACGTCGGCATGGCTACACCCAAACGGCGGTTCGAACTTGTAGGTCGCCAGCTCGATCAGAAGACCAAGCGGGTCCTTGAAATAGATTGAATCCATGAACCCTCGGTCCTTAACACCGCTGTGCCCGATCCCGCGCTCGTCGAGCCGCTGGGCCACCTGGGTGAAGCTCGCGCGGCTGACATTGAAAGCCAGGTGATGCACGCAGCCTGCATCGGTTGGCGTGCGCCGGTGCTCTGGCTTGCGGTTTTCATTGGTGAAAATCGTGATGAGCCGCCCGTCGCCCGGATCGAAATAGAGATGGCCTTCGTCCGCGTCGTCGAGATTGGGCTGATCGAAGACAAAGGGCATGCCGAGCACGCCTTCCCAGAAGTCGATGCTGGTTTGCCGGTCTGCCCCGGTGAGCGTGATGTGATGAACGCCTTGGACCTGAAGTTTCTGCATGATCTCTCCTCCTTGGTAGCCAAGCATATGCGATCCCGACGAGGTTCCAAGGCAAATGCATGCATGGTCCCTGTGCAGGGCTGCACGAAAAAGGGCGCCCCGAAGAGCGCCCTTTGACTTGGTCTGATGTCCCTGACGGGAGATTTACATCATGCCGCCCATGCCGCCCATGTCGGGCATGCCGCCGCCGGCTGCGCCGCCGCCGTCTTTCGACGGTGCATCGGCAACCATGGCTTCCGTCGTGATCAGAAGACCTGCGATCGAAGCTGCGTCTTGCATCGCCGTGCGCGTGACTTTCGCAGGGTCGATCACGCCATAAGCGAACATGTCGCCGTATTCTTCCGTCTGCGCGTTGAAACCAAAGGCCAGATCATCGCTCTCGCGGATCTTACCCGCGACAACTGCGCCATCGACACCGGCGTTCTCGGCGATCTGGCGCAGCGGCGCCTCGACAGCCTTGCGCACTATGGTGATACCGACATTCTGGTCGTTGTTTTCGCCTGTCAGGCCCTCGAGCGCTTTGCCCGCCTGAACGAGGGCGACACCGCCGCCGACGATCACGCCTTCCTGCACGGCCGCGCGCGTCGCGTTCAGCGCGTCATCGACACGGTCCTTGCGCTCTTTCACCTCGGTTTCAGTCATGCCGCCAACGCGGATCACGGCAACACCGCCGGCCAGCTTGGCCACGCGCTCTTGCAGTTTTTCCTTGTCGTAATCCGACGTCGTCTCTTCGATCTGCGTGCGGATCTGGGCAACACGTGCCTCGATCTCGGCCTTCTCGCCAGCACCGTCGACGATGGTTGTCTCGTCCTTGGTGATCTGGACCTTCTTGGCTGTGCCGAGCATGTCCATCGTGACATTCTCGAGCTTCATGCCGAGATCTTCGGAGATGACCTGGCCGCCTGTGAGGATCGCGATATCCTGAAGCATGGCCTTGCGGCGATCGCCGAAGCCCGGTGCCTTGACAGCCGCGATTTTCAGGCCGCCGCGCAGCTTGTTGACCACGAGGGTCGCCAGGGCTTCGCCCTCAACGTCTTCCGCGATGATGAGGAGCGGCTTTTGGGACTGGATGACGCTCTCGAGAAGCGGGACCATGGCTTGCAACGAGGAGAGCTTCTTCTCGTGCAACAGGATCATGCAGTCTTCGAGTTCCGTGATCATCTTGTCGGGGTTGGTCACGAAGTAGGGGCTGAGGTAGCCGCGGTCGAACTGCATGCCCTCGACAACGGTCGTCTCGGTTTCGAGGCCCTTGTTTTCCTCGACGGTGATGACGCCTTCGTTACCGACTTTCTGCATCGCGTCCGCGATCTGCTGGCCGATTTCGGATTCGCCGTTGGCCGAGATCGTGCCGACCTGCGCGACTTCCGCACTGTCGTTGACCGGGCGTGCGGCAGAGCGGATGGCTTCGACAACTTTTGCTGTCGCAAGGTCGATACCGCGCTTGAGATCCATCGGGTTCATGCCGGCTGCAACCGACTTCATGCCTTCCTTGACGATGGCTTGCGCAAGCACAGTCGCTGTCGTCGTGCCGTCACCGGCTTCGTCGTTGGTGCGGCTGGCCACTTCCTTGACCATCTGCGCGCCCATGTTCTCGAACTTGTCTTCAAGCTCGATTTCCTTGGCCACGGTGACACCGTCTTTCGTGATGCGCGGTGAGCCGAAGGACTTGTCGAGAACAACGTTGCGGCCTTTCGGGCCCAGCGTCACTTTGACCGCGTCGGCAAGGATGTTCACACCTCTGAGCATCTGGTTGCGGGCGTCGGTATCAAACTTCACGTCTTTAGCTGACATCTGTTTGCTCCTGTATCTGTGATTTCACTTTGGAAAGGCGGCTCAGCTGAGCACGCCCATGATGTCGGATTCTTTCATGATCAGCAGCTCTTCGCCGTCGATCGCCACTTCCGTGCCAGACCACTTGCCGAACATCACACGGTCGCCTGCCTTGACGTCCATCTCGATGCGCTTGCCGTCTTCGTCGCGTGCACCTGCACCAACGGAAACGATCTCGCCTTCGGCGGGTTTCTCTTTTGCACTGTCGGGAATGATCAGGCCGCCAGCTGTCTTTTCTTCGCTCTCTACTCGGCGAACAACTACGCGGTCATGAAGCGGTGTAAATGCCATCAGATGAGGCTCCTTACGCTTGGGTTTCTACTCAGACCCGGTCTCAGATTTCGGGTATTGGCACTCACCATCTCCGAGTGCCAACAGCGCATAGGTAGGGAGAGGCAAATCGGGAGTCAAGCAAACTGTAGAAGAAAATTTAGCCGGTCTCGCATGTTGCCTGGCAATGACCTCCAGCGTAGCCTCTGGCCAGTTTCTCGAGAGGTCCAGATGTTCCGTTTCCTGATTTTGTCAATTCTCGTTCTTCTTCCCCAGACCGTCACCGCCGAGGACTGTCGCGGGCAGAATCTGATTGAGCAGATGCCCCCAGGAGAACGCGAGGCGCTCATGGCGCGCGCCGAAGAAGTGCCCTTCGGCAGGGGGCTGCTGTGGCGCGCGGAGCTTGAAGGCAGGGTCATCACACTATTCGGAAGTTTTCACCTGCCCCACTCTCAAACGCGCGCGCACGAGCAACGCATCATGCCCCTCGCCGACGCGGCCGAGATCACTTTCTTCGAGATGAATGCAGAAGATGTCGCCCGTTTCGAAAGCGACATGCAAACTGCGCCTGACCTCATGTTTGTCGACCACGGCGACGCGACGCTGCCGACATTGCTCAGCGAAACCGAATGGAAAGACCTCTCCGGCAAGATGCAAGCGCGTGGCTTCCCGCCCTTCATGGCAGCCAAGATGAAACCGATGTTTGCGTCGATGATGCTTGGTCTCAGCCCCTGCAAGCTGAGACAGATGCAACAGGGTCGGACTGGTATCGACCGCAGTCTCGCGGAGCGCCTCGCGAACGAGAACATGCCCTCGCGCTCGATCGAGCACTACCGGACCGCCCTGGAGCTGCTCGATGCCTACCCGGCAGAAAAACAGATCGAGATGCTGCGCCTGTCACTCCTTCAGGACATCGACGCCGAAGACATGACCGAAACCCTCTATCGGGCCTACATCGACGAAGAGATCGCACTCATCTGGGAATACACGCGCCGGCTTTCGCTCGAAACCGGCAGTGCGGATGCCGCGGAGGATTTCGCCCTGTTCGAGAAACTGCTTCTCACCGACCGGAACAAGACCTGGATGGATGAATTGCGCACGGCAAAGGCCCAGCGCATTCTCGTCGTCGTCGGCGCCGCGCATCTCATGGGCGAGACCGGCCTGCTCAACTTGCTGGAAGCCGATGGCTATACGGTCACACGTCTTTCGATGACACCCTGAGGAGCGAAAATGCAGATCAAGGCCAATGGAATAACCCTCGAAGCCCAGGATCACGGCGACAAGCAAGCGCCCGCGATCATCCTCATTCGCGGCCTCGGAACGCAGCTCGTGCATTGGCCGGACAACCTGATCAAAGGGTTCATCCGGGCGGGCTTTCGCACCATTGCCTTCGACAACCGCGATGTTGGCCTCTCGACGCGCTTCGACATGGCCGAGGTGCCTTCAGAGGCCGCTGACATAATCGCAGGCTGCGAGGCTGGGGACAGCCTCGAAGCCGCCTATTCGCTGCGTGACATGGCCGATGACGTGATCGGGCTCATGGATGCGCTCGGCATTGAAAAGGCGCATGTTTTCGGCATCTCGATGGGCGGGGTCATCGCCCAGCTGCTGGCGATCCATTCGCCGGAGCGCCTGCGTTCGGCCACTATCGTCATGACGGCCTGCCGCCCGCTCGTGGAGCGTGACAAGATCGGGGAGCTTGTCCCGCAGCTCGTGGCAAGGGACGAGGCCTCGCTGGAGGAAGCCGAAGACGCGCTGCTCGCGGAATACGGCCATTGGGGCAGCCCCGGATACCCGGCCGATGAAGCCTTCATCCGCGCCCAGGCGCGCGCGGCTTACATGCGCGGCGGCCCCAAGGCAGCCGGGATCAACCGGCAGGTTCTGGCCACGATGAACGCGCCCGACAGGCGGCCGGAACTCGCGCATGTCAGCCTGCCCTGCTGCGTGATCCACGGGCTCGAGGACACGCTCATCCCTCACGAGCTGGGCGCGGAGATCGCGGCGCACATCAAGGACAGCGAATATCACCCGATCAAGGGCATGGGGCATATCATCACCCCGCTGCTCGCGCCCGAGATCGTCCGGATCACCTCGGCCTTCATCAGGAAACATGCCTCCTGAGCTTCCGGCACTTTCGCCGCGCCATCAGCCGCCCTTGCTCTCAGCCAGGGCTGATTTCCCCGCGTTTCCAAGCGCGTAGATGCCAATATCCAGCTTCTCGAACCATCCGTAGTGGTTATCCCGCATCAGGGTCGTCGCCTGCGCGACCCCTGTCGCCGCCTTGACATCGCGCCCGCGGCTCGGGCCGTTTTCGGCGAGAAAGGCCGCGCATCTGATCGCATCCTGCCGATAGGCCGTCATGATCGTCTCACGCATCATGCCCCCCTTGTTGGGGTCGCCCTCGCGCCTCTCGAACTCGCGCAGGAGCGCCGCGCGGTGCCGCTTGGACTTGCGCGGCGTGAAGGGCGCGGGGTCGGCATGGGCCTTCACCTTGCCGCTTGCACCATCGACGGAAAGCACACCGATTCCCAGCCGCTTGCACAGGCCGACATTGCCCTTGAAGCTGCGCCAGCCTGCCTTGCCCGTCCAGCGCGGCACGGCAACATAAACGGTATCGCTGATCCGCTGGCGCGCCACCGCTTGCTGCAAAAGCTGGAGCGAGAACCCGGTCTTGAGCTCGACGATCACAGGCTCCTCCTGCCCCCGCCGCGCGACCACGTCCGCGGCCCCCACCTCGCCTTTGACAAGATAGCCCTGCGCCTCGAGATAAGCCTTCACGGGCGCGTAAAGCTCGGTTTCCCTGATCCGCGACATGAGACCCAATCTGACGCGCGCTTGACCGGGTGACAAGCCCGCGAAACACTCCTATAAGGCCCGCAAAATCAATTCTTGCAGGACCATATCACATGACGACGCTCGTATTCGGCCACAAGGCCCCCGACACCGACAGCACCGG
>JAWLEL010000075.1:0-8868 GCA_041686165.1 Lentibacter sp. | reverse complement strand
ATGGCAAAGGAAAAGTTTGACCGTAGTAAACCGCACGTGAACATCGGGACCGTTGGTCACGTTGACCACGGCAAGACGACGCTGACAGCTGCGATCACGAAGTTTTTCGGGGATTTCCGGGCATATGACCAGATTGACGGAGCCCCTGAGGAGAAGGCGCGCGGGATCACGATCTCGACGGCGCATGTGGAATACGAGACCGACGCGCGTCACTACGCGCATGTCGACTGCCCCGGCCACGCGGACTACGTGAAGAACATGATCACGGGCGCGGCGCAGATGGACGGCGCGATCCTCGTTGTGAACGCGGCGGACGGCCCCATGCCGCAGACGCGCGAACACATTCTTCTGGGCCGCCAGGTCGGCATTCCCAAGATGGTCGTGTTTCTCAACAAGGTTGACCAGGTTGACGACGAGGAGCTTCTGGAGCTCGTGGAGATGGAAGTGCGCGAGCTTCTGAGCGAGTATGACTACCCGGGCGACGACATCCCGATCATCGCAGGGAGCGCGCTTGCGGCGCTGGAAGATCGCGACCCCGAGATCGGCGAGAACAAGGTGCGCGAGCTGATGGCTGCGGTTGACGAATACATCGACACGCCGCCGCGCGCGATCGACGAGCCGTTCCTGATGCCGATCGAGGACGTGTTCTCGATCTCCGGGCGCGGGACTGTCGTGACGGGCCGTGTCGAGCGTGGCGCGATCAACGTTGGCGACGACATCGAGATCGTGGGGATCCACGACACGAAGAAGACGACCTGCACGGGCGTCGAGATGTTCCGCAAGCTTCTGGACCGCGGCGAGGCGGGCGACAACATCGGCGCGCTTCTGCGCGGGATCGACCGTGACGGTGTCGAGCGCGGCCAGGTGCTTTGCAAGCCCGGTTCGGTGACGCCGCACACGAAGTTCGAGTGCGAGGTCTACATCCTGAACAAGGACGAGGGCGGGCGCCACACGCCGTTCTTCGCGAACTACCGCCCGCAGTTCTACTTCCGGACGACGGACGTGACGGGCACGGTCGAGCTGCCTTCGGGGACGGAGATGGTGATGCCGGGCGACAACCTGAAGTTCGGTGTCGAGCTGATCGCGCCGATCGCGATGGAAGAAGGCCTGCGCTTCGCGATCCGCGAAGGCGGCCGGACGGTCGGCTCGGGTGTCGTGTCCAAGATCATCGAGTAAGCGGGCTTCTGCGGAGCAGAAGCTCCGCAGTGGGTGACAGTGGCTTTTCGAAGAAAAGCGCACGAGAACCCACACCCCCGGATACAAGGAAGGGCCGCTCACCACGAGCGGCCCTTTTGCTTTGCCCAGTCGGCGTGCTCAGTAATATCCCAGACTGCGCAACGAGATGTCGGCCTCATGGTCGCGCCCGTAGGCCACCACCGCGAGGCTCTCGATCCGCTCCGGGGCGAGTGACTTGCGCAGCAGCCGCCCCTGCGCCTCGAAGTCCGAGAAGGGAATGCGCAGTTCTTGCCAGTCCCGGTTGACCTCGTATGAGGCCTGATAGAAGTTCCACGGCAGTACCGTTCCCGTGGTGCGGGCATGCACATAGTAGGTCTGATCGTTGCCTCGCACCTCGAGGACGATGCCTCGCGCCTCTGCCGGAAGGGACCGAGGCAGATCAAGCCGCGCCTGGATGAAACCACCGTTGTTTTCGGTGCTCACACGGCCTTGAAGGCGCAGCACGCGCTCCTCGCCCGCGCCCTCGTGCTGAGCACGGCCCGTGGACACGCCGCCCATGACCTGATCGCTGATGAATTCCCAATTAGCGTCGGGGCCGCCGAGATGTGTCATGCCTGTTTCTCCCATGCCCGGCGACGCAGCCGCAAGCGCGAGGACCAGTGCTCCCGGGCGAAGCACCTTCATTCCAGCAGCGCCTCGACCGCGCGTGTGATGTTTCCGGAAAGCGGCTTGGTGCGGCTGCCCCAGGTGTCGACAATGGACCCGTCCGGGCCGATCAGCACCTTGTTGAAGTTCCAGCGTGGGGCAAAGCCCGCCTCGTCCTCCAGGGAAGCGTAGAACGGGTGCGCATCGCGCCCCCTGACCGGGGTGATCGTGGTCATCGGGATATCGAGGCCGAACTGCACGTCGCAGAATTCCTTGACCTTCTCATCGGAAGAGAGCTCTTGCTTGAAATCGTTGGACGGCACGGCCAGAACAACAAGGCCTTTATCCCTGTAGCGGTCATAGAGCTTTTGCAGCCCGCCATATTGTTGCGTATAGCCGCAGCGTGAGGCCGTGTTCACGACGATGACCGGATTCCCCGACCAATCAGAGATGGACAGTTCGCCACCGTCGATGGAGCCGAAAGGTGTCTCAAGATCAAGTGCGTACCCGGGAAGGGCAATAAGGGCGGCAAGAAGAACCACGATGATGCGAAAAGGCACAGCAACCTCCTGTCTTTCGTTAACCTACGCGGGAAATGGCTTTGCGGATCATTTGCGGCGCCTCTGGCGCCTAATTCAGCGCGAAGGCAAAAAGCGCCTTGATTTCCGAAGGCGCCCGTTTTATCCGAAGGCTCGGCCATAGGGGTATAGCTCAGTTGGTAGAGCGACGGTCTCCAAAACCGTAGGTCGCGGGTTCGAACCCTGCTGCCCCTGCCAAATTTCCACGTTGAAAAGACGCGTACCGCCGCATAGCTCTGATCCTGGTGACTTTGAGGGCGATGCGGGAAGGGCGGAGCATATGAAACTTGTCGAGCGGGTGATGGGAGCGGCTTTCGGCCAACTCGACGCCGAGGTGCAGGCCCTGCATCGCGGCTCCGGGATCAGGAGTGGCAGGATAGATGTCCATACCGCGCCTTTGGCGCGGCTTTTCGGCTTTCCGCCGAGCGCCAAGGGCGCGATGCTCTGGTTTGCCGTGCGCGAGGAAGACGGGAATGCGATCTGGATGCGGCAGATCAATGACCGGGAGCTGCGCTCGGAGCTTTCGGCGGCCGGTCCGCATCTGGCCGAGCGAATGAGCGGGATGACGGTAATCTCGGAGCCGGTCTGCGAGGCGGGGGCCCTCGTGCTGCGCCCGCTTGCCATGCGTGCTTTCGACATCCCGCTGCCCCAAGCGCTCTGGCCGAAGGTTACCATGCGCGAATGGGGTGAAGACGGGCGATACCGTTTCCGCGTCGAGATCCGCGCGCCTTTGACGCGCGGGCGTCTTCTGGCCTACGAGGGTTGGCTCAACCTGGAACCGGAGCGCTGAACCGCAGCGAGAGGCAGGACATGCCGCCATCGAGCTTGGCCGCCTCGCTGTTCCCGACCTCGCGGATATTGTAACCCGCCTTGTCCAGAGTCTCTGCCGTGCGTGGGAATCCGGAGGGTATGATGACCAGTTCGTTGAAGCGGATCGAGTTTGCCGCGGCCTCTTCGCCCTCGGCGGTATGGATCACGCGGTAACCCTCGAAGCAGCCCGACGCATCTAGGCGCTTCGTGGCGAGTATCGTTTCCTCATCGAGAAGGGAGCAATCCGTCTTGAAATGTAGAACGCCGGCAGGTGTAGTGACTTCGCGGACACTGTGCCCCCAATCAGCAACGGCGGAGCGCAGGGCGTCGATCCCGCCCGGTGTGGTGCGTGCAGAGGTGCCGACCAGAATTTCCTTTTCAGTGGTGAGGATGTCGCCGCCCTCGATGTAGTGCGGATTGGTGATGGTGCGGATGTCTTTGTAGAACCGTGCGAGCGTTGGGGCCATTTCCTCCGCCTCTCCAAGGCGCGACGGCGCGCCCGGGCGCATGATTACTGCGCCTTCCGGCAAGCAGAGTGCGGCGTCTTCGACGAAGACAGAATCGGGATAATCCTCCAGCGGATCGAGAACCATGACCTCCGCTCCGGTGCTGCGCAGGGCGGCGATGTAATCGGCGTGATGCAGCTCGAAGAGGGCCAGATCGGGTGCGCCGTTATCTACTGCGCGCAGCCCCTGGGTGATGGAGGCGGCAGGGCGACGCGAGATGGCGTGCGAGAAAGTGTAGGACTTGCCGGTCATTGGGGCCTCAACTGCGGGAGGGTTGCGGGATGCGGTTTTCGAGATAGCGGAAGCCGAGCACGAGGATTCCCGCCAGACACAGGTAGATCGCCGCGACGAAGAGCAGCGGTTCGTAGATCTTGTATGTCTCCTGTCGGACGATGGAGCCGACGCCGTAGACTTCGAAGATGGTGATTGTCGCGGCCAGTGGTGTGGCCTTGAGCGTGAGAATGAACTCGCCCGTTAGGGTCGGGAAGGTATTCTGCAAGGCGCGAGGCAACCAGACGCGGCGCAGGACCTGGAAGCGGCTCATGCCGACGGAACGGGCGGCCTCAAGCTCGCCCTTGGGCACGCCGCGGAACGCGCCACGCAGGATCTCGCCTTCGTAGCCTGCCACGCTCAGTGAGAAGGCAAGGACGGCATAAGGGAAGGCATCGCGCAGCATCGGCCAGAGAAAGCTCTCACGAATGCCCGGGATCGAGGGGAAGAGTGAGCCGACGCCGTAGTAGATCAGCCACAGCTGGATCAATAGCGGGGTGCCGCGGATCACGGTGCAGAATGCCTTGGCGAGCCATGCCAGAGGCCGCGGGCCGGTGACCTGCACGAGGCCGATAGGGATGGCCAGTGTCATTCCGATGAGAATGGCATAGACCAAGAGCTGGATCGTGAGCCAGAGACCTTCGCCGAAGCGTGGCAGGTATTCGGGGAGCCAGGACCAGTCCATGTCTTATCCCTGCGCCGGCTGGCCGCGGCGATAATATCGCTCGATCAGGCTGAATATGCCCTGCGACGTGAGCGAAAGCATGAGATAGAGCACGGCCGCGGCGGAGTAGAACAGGAAATATGATTTGGTCGCGCCTGCGGCCTGCTTGGTGAGCAAGGCCAGCTCGGAGAAGCCGACAACGGCCAGCAGGGCGGTTTCCTTCGTGGCGATGAGCCAGAGGTTGGCAAGGCCGGGAAGGGCGAAGGGGATCATCGCGGGCAGGATGACGCGGGTATGTGCCTTGAAGCTCGACATGCCGATGGCGCGCGCGGCCTCGACCTGACCGTAGGGGACGGCATGGAAGGCACCGCGCAGCACCTCTGTGCTGTAGGCGCCCTGCACGAAGCCGATCACGTAGATGCCGGCCCAGAGGCCCGAAATGTCCATGCGCTCGAACCCCATGGAGGTGAGCGCGATGTTGAGAAGGTCCGTGCCGAGATAGTAGAGAAGGAGGATCAGCACCAGCTCGGGGATGGCGCGGATGAGTGTCGTGTAGGTGGTCAGCACGCCGCGCAGCACGGGGCCGCCATAGATCTTGCCGAAGGCGCCGAACAGCCCAAGAGCTAGGCCGAGGATATAGGCGCCGGATGCGATGAGAAAGGTGTTCCACAAGCCACGCAGCAGATTGCCACCCCAACCGGGCGGTGAAATTGCCAAGAGTTCCAGCGCGTTTTCCATGAGGACCTTTCATAGAGGTGCGCGCCCCACGTGAGGGCGCGCACGGGAAGCGGATCAGCCGCCGTAGATGTCGAAGTCGAAATAGGCTTCCGAAATCTCGTCATAGGTTCCGTCTTCGCGGATCTGCTTGATCGCCGCGTTGAACGTTTCGGCCAGCTCGGTGTCTTCCTTGCGCAGGCCGACACCCACACCGGGGCCAAAGACTGCCTCGTCACTGAGCTCGGCCTTGACTTCCATGCCGGACGCCGACTCCAGATAGTCAGAGAAGGCGAGGCTGTCACCGACGACCGCATCGACACGTCCTGCTGAGAGATCCGCATTATGCTCATCGAAAGTGGCGTAGGTTTTGACTTCGGCCTCTTCGAAGTGCTTCTCGGCATAGTTCTGGTGAATCGTCGAGACCTGCACGCCGATGATCTTGCCGCTCATGTCGTCGGTGTCGATATCCAGCGACTCTGGAGCGACGAGCACCGCAGGCGTGTTGTAATACTTGTCCGAGAAGTTGATCGTCTGCATACGCTCTTCGGTGATCGACATGGAAGCGATGATCGCGTCGATCTTGCCTGAAGTCAGCGCCGGGATGATCCCGTCCCAGGCCACTTCTACGACGGTGCACTCGTCTTCGATCGCGGCGCAGAGTGCATCCTTGATCTCGACTTCCCAGCCTTCCCATTCGCCGGCTGCGTTCTTGGTCGTGAACGGCGGGTAGGCTTCGGCGGCGAAGCCGATCTTGATGTCCGCGCTCGCCGCTGTCGCGCTGATCGCGGCTGCGGCGACGGTTCCGAGGATTGCCTTGAGTTTCATGTTGTTCTCCCGTTGGTTTGGTTAGTGAGTGGATTGAATGAACGCCGCGAAGCGCTCACTCGACGGATTGGTGAAGATGTCGCTGGGTGCGCCACGTTCTTCGACACGGCCTTCATGCAGATAGACTACTTCGGAGGACACGTCGCGGGCAAAGCGCATCTCGTGGGTGACGAGAATCATCGTGCGTCCTTCCTCGGCCAGCCCTCGGATGACCTTGAGCACCTCGCCCACAAGCTCCGGGTCGAGCGCGGAGGTGGGCTCGTCGAAGAGCATTACCTTCGGCTCCATCGCGACAGCGCGCGCGATGGCGGCGCGCTGTTGCTGGCCTCCCGAGAGAAACGCGGGGTATTGATCGCGCTTGTCATAGAGGCCGACGCGTTCGAGGATGCGATCGGCACGCTCGCGCGCTTCGGCCTTGGGCACTTTGAGAACCTGTACCTGGCCTTCCATGACATTTTGCAGCACGGTCATGTGCTGCCAGAGATTGAAGCTCTGGAAAACCATGCCGAGCTGCGAACGCAGTCGCGCAACCTGCTTCTTGTCGGCTGGCACACGACCATTGCGAGTCTGCTTGAACTTCGCTTCCTCGCCGCTGAGGCGTATCGTGCCCGACGTGGGCAGCTCCAGTAGGTTGATGCAGCGCAGAAAGGTGCTTTTGCCCGAGCCTGACGAACCGACAATGGAGACGACATCACCTTGATGGGCTGTCATCGATACGCCCTTGAGAACTTCAAGGTCTCCGAAGGATTTGTGCAGTTCCTCGACTTCTAGCGTTGCCGCTGAGCCGCCCTGCTTGTCTTTTTCGGTCATGTTATTTGTCTTGTCCCTGTTGTTACGTGCCGAAGAGAATCCGGTGGCGCAACACGGAAAGACTATGGCTTTGCCAGCGAATGGCAAACACTTTTTCCCTGACGCGGCGGCAGCGCAGAGGCCGCGTGCTGGCCGGAAAACTCTCTGTTGACCACGCCGAAGTGGGCTGACAGAGGCGGCGGGCTGTGGTTTCTAAGAGCAAACGGGAGGCGACATGACACTTCAACTGAGCGATATCGAGGCCGCCGCGGCGCGTTTGAAAGGCAAGGCGGATGCCACGCCGCTCGTCCCTTCACCCTTCATGACGGAGGCGGCGGGCGCGCCGTTTCATCTCAAGCTGGAGATGATGCAGCCTATCGGTGCATTCAAGCTGCGCGGCGCGATGAATGCAATCGCAAAGCTGCCCGAAGATGCGCAGGGCGTCACATGCTGCTCGACGGGCAATCACGGGCGGGGCGTGGCCTACGCTGCGGCGGCGCGGGGAATGCGCGCTGTGATCTGCATGTCGGAGCTTGTGCCGCAGGCCAAGGTGGACGGAATCAAGGCACTCGGCGCGGAGGTGAAGATCATCGGACAGAGCCAGGACGATGCGCTTGCCGAGAGCCAGCGGCTCATGGAGGCCGAGGGGCTGGTGGAAATCTCGCCCTTTGATGACGCGCATGTCATCGCCGGTCAGGGAACGATCGGTCTGGAAATCATGCGCGCTACCCCGGAGCTGGAAGCGATCTATGTGCCGCTGTCCGGAGGCGGCCTCGCTGCGGGTATTGCCGTGGCCGCAAAGGCGCTCAAGCCTAAGATCAAGGTCTACGGCATCACGATGGATCGCGGCGCTGCGATGCATGAAAGCCTGCGCGCTGGCCATCCGGTGGAAGTCAAGGAACTACCGAGCCTTGCCGACAGTCTCGGGGGCGGGATCGGTATGGACAATCGGCTGAGCTATCCGATCTGCCGAGAGTTGCTCGACGAAACATTCCTTGTGACGGAGGAAGAAATATACCACGCCATGCAGGTTTTGTTCTACGAGGACAGGCTGGTGGCCGAGGGCGGCAGCGTCGTCGGGCTGGCGGCCACGCTGGCGGGCAGGCTTCCGAAGGCAGAGGGCCCTGTCGCGACGATTGTGACTGGGCGCAACCTCGACATGCATCTGTTCCATAGTATCATGGCGGGTGAGTCTATCACGCTTGGCAACAAGAGGATCGGTGGGCAAGAATATGGCGCATGAGATACGCATTTTGACGGAGGCCGAGCTGCGTGATGTGGTGCGGCTCGATCTGGCCGTGGTGGACGTGGTCGAGCGCGCCTTCGTGGCGCTGGGCGAGGGGCGGGTCATCATGCCGCCGATCCTGTCGATGGAACTCGAAGCGGCCAATGGCGAAGTGGATGTGAAAACAGCCTACATCGAGGGTTTCGACAGATTCGCCATAAAGGTCAGCCCCGGCTTCTTCGACAACCCGAAGCTGGGTCTTCCGAGCCTCAACGGGTTGATGATGCTCTTTTCGGCCAAGACGGGGCTGGTGGACGCTGTGCTGCTCGACAACGGTTACCTGACTGATCTGCGCACGGCTGCAGCGGGGGCCGTGGCGGCAAGGCACCTTGCACCGGAAACGGTAGAGACGGCAGGTGTGATCGGCACAGGCGAGCAGGCGCGGCTGCAAATGCGTGCGGCGCATCTTGTGCGCCCCTTCGGTCGGTTGCTGGTTTGGGGAAGAGATGCGCAGAAGGCTGCCAGATGTGCAGCTGACCTTGCGCGAAGTCTCGGGATAGAGGCCGAGGTGATGACCGAAGCGGGCGAACTCGTGGCCCAGAGTCAGCTTGTCGTCACGACGACTCCAGCCCGCTCTCCGGTGTTAAAGGCCGAATGGCTGCA